>NZ_DASYHS010000178.1:0-12394 GCF_035998295.1 Arenibaculum sp.
CGGCGAGTTCGCTGCCGAGGGCGACGAGCAACGTGCGCGTCTTGCAACCTTGGGCCTTGCTGCGGAATTTGACGCCACAACATGCGCGCTGTGCGGTTCAACTGGTATCGATATACCTGCGGTAAGCGAAATGCAGAGTTCCCTCAGGGAGCTAGATCAGCAGCTTGGACAGGTGCGCAGGGAAGTGCCGCGGCTCCAGGTAGCGCAGGCTGAATTGGCGACTAAGCTCAGCAATATCGAGCAAGCACTTAAACGGAACCAGGCCCAGATCGATGGCCTCCTCCAACAGGAGGATAGTTTTCGGTCGGAGCAGGACAATCAGATAAGATTGGCGCGAACGCTGGGCCGCATCACGTACTTCCTGGAAACATTGCCGCCTCCGACTGCCTCGGTGTTTTCCCGTGATGAGCTCGAGAGCGCCAGAAAGCGTGTCCAGACGCTCGAAGCGCTCCTCGATCCCGAGGATATAGCTGATCGGCTATCATCAATCCTCAACATCATCGGGGAGTTCATGACCCGAGATTCCGAGAAGCTCGATCTTGAGCACAGCGGCAGCCGCTTGCGCCTCGATATCCGGCAGCTGGGAGTCGTTGCCGATACACTTGACGGTCCCGTACCCCTACAGCGGATGGGGAGCGGGGAGAACTGGGTCGGCTACCATGTTCTTGCCCACCTCGCGCTCCACCGCTGGTTCAGGCAGAGGCACCGACCTGTTCCTGCGTTCCTGTTTTTCGATCAGCCTTCTCAGGCTCACTATCCGCCTGAGCAGGATCGTGACGGCGATGTCACGGTACTGACCGACGAAGACCGGGAAGCGGTCTACAAGCTATTTAAGTTGATTTCTGATGTAGGTGAGGAACTCTCGCCCGGCTTTCAAGTGATAGTTGCCGATCATGCCGATTTGCGAGAGCCCTGGTTTGCCGATGCGGTTGTTGCGCGGTGGAGAGGAAAAGGCCTCGTACCCCAAGACTGGATTGATCGTGCCAGCTAAAATTGTGCGAGCGCAAGCGCTGCAGCGGGCAGCGAAACCTGCCGCCTCACCACGCCATTGCCGCCGCTCCCCTACTCCCACTCGATCGTCCCCGGCGGCTTGCTGGTGATGTCGTACGTCACCCGGTTGATCCCCTTCACCTCGTTGATGATCCTGGTCGCCACGCGGCCGAGGAACTCGTGGTCGAAGGGATAGTAGTCCGCCGTCATGCCGTCGATCGAGGTGACGGCGCGCAGCGCGCAGGCGTAGTCGTAGGAGCGGCTGTCCCCCATCACGCCGACCGTGCGCACCGGCAGCAGCACCGCGAAGGCCTGCCAGATCGCGTCGTACAGGCCGGCGTTGCGGATCTCCTCCAGGTAGATCGTGTCGGCCTTGCGCAGGATCGCCAGCTTCTCCGGCGTCACCTCGCCCGGGATGCGGATCGCCAGGCCCGGGCCCGGGAACGGATGGCGCCCGATGAAGGCATCCGGCAGGCCGAGCTCGCGGCCGAGGCGGCGCACCTCGTCCTTGAACAGCTCGCGCAGCGGCTCGACCAGCTTCAGCTTCATCCGATCCGGCAGGCCGCCGACATTGTGGTGCGACTTGATCGTCACCGACGGCCCGCCGGTGAAGCTGACGCTCTCGATCACGTCGGGATACAGCGTCCCCTGGGCCAGGAACTCCGCCCCGCCGATCCGGTGCGCCTCCTCGTCGAAGACGTCGATGAAGGTCGCGCCGATGATCTTGCGCTTGCGCTCGGGGTCGGTGACCCCGGCGAGCTTGCCGAGGAACAGCTCCGACGCGTCGCGATGGACCAGCGGGATGTTGTAGTGGTCGCGGAACAGCGTCACCACCTGCTCCGCCTCGCCCGTGCGCATCAGGCCGGTGTCGACGAAGATGCAGGTCAGCTGCTCGCCGATCGCCTCATGCAGCAGGATCGCCGCGACCGAGCTGTCGACGCCGCCCGACAGCCCGCAGATCACCTTGCCCCCGCCGACCTTGGCGCGGATGCGCGCGACCTCCTCCTGGCGGAACGCCGCCATGGTCCAGGAGCCGCTGCAGCCGGCGACCCGGTGCGTGAAGTTGCGCAGCAGCGCAGCACCATGCGGCGTGTGCACGACCTCGGGATGGAACTGGACCCCGTAGAACCGCCGCGCGTCGTCGGCGATCGCCGCAAACGGCGCGCCGTCGCTGACGGCCACCACTCGGAACCCGTCCGGCAGCGCCGTCACCCGGTCGCCATGGCTCATCCACACCTGTTCGCGCCGGCCCGGCTCCCACATGCCGTCGAACAGCGTGCTGGGCTCCTTCACCTCGATGAAGGCGCGCCCGAACTCCCGGTGGTCCGACCCCTCGACCCGCCCGCCGAGCTGCGCGCACATGGTCTGCTGGCCGTAGCAGATGCCCAGCACCGGAACGCCCATCCCGAACACCGCGTCGGGCGCGCGCGGCGCGTTCTCCTCGGTGACCGAGCAGGGGCTGCCGGACAGGATGATGCCGCGCGGCTGGAACTCCCGTATCCGGTCCTCGGCGAGGCTGAAGGGGTGGATCTCGCAGTAGACGCCGCTCTCGCGCAGCCGGCGGGCGATCAGCTGCGTCACCTGCGAGCCGAAATCGAGGATCAGGATGCGGTCTGCGGTGAGGTCGGTGGCCATCGGCGCGGCTCCGGAATGCGTGGGGGAGCGGGGAAAGCGCGAGGTTTAGCGCACCGGGCGGGCCGTGTACAGGAAGACCCGAACGTCCGTCTCACCCGACCGGCGGGTCGGCGGAGAGGCGGGCCAGCGGCGCCAGGTCGCGCCAGCCATAGGCGGTCTCGACCACCGAGGATTTTGCGAAGTCGATCTCCTGCTCGGCGATGCGCACGCCGCCCAGGCGTTCGTAGAACCAGCGCGACGGGTTGGTGCTGAGCACCCACACGACGGCGGAGTTCATTCCGCGGTCGATCAGGTCCTCGGCCATCGCCGCCATCAGGCGCCGCCCGAACCCCCTGCCCTGCGCGTGGTCGTAGAGATAGATCGCGAAGAACTCGCCGCCGAAGCCCTCGATCGAGGAGCGCTGCTGGCCGCAGCTGCCGAATCCGACCACCCCCGCCCGGGCGTCGAACGCGACATAGGTCCCCGCGGCCGTGTTCGGGCTGGACAGCGTGCGCTGCCACCGGTCGTACGAAGATTGCCGCGACATGCCGAGGAGATAGCGCGCCGGCAGCATTCCCGGATACGTGGTCCGCCAGCTCGCGACGTGCACGTCGGCAATGCCGGCGGCATCGCGCGGCCGGGCCGGCCGGATCACGCCCGGCATCGGGGCCTCATCTCCCGGCCGCGCCCGGTGCGGCCAGGCGGGCCACCGGGCTCACGTCGGTCCAGCCGTATGCGACTTCCATGACACGGGTTCCGTCGAAGTCAAGCGGACGGTCGGCAATCAGTCGACCGCCCATCTTCTCATAGAAGCGCCTCGCCCGCCAATTGTCCTGCAGCGCCCACACCGTCGCGGCCGCCATCCCCCGGTCCGCGAGCGAGCGCGCCATCGCCGCCATCAGCCGGGTCCCGAGGCCCCGTCCCTGGGCGCGGCGCAGGAGATAGAGCGCGTGGAACTCGCCGTCGTAGTCCCGCAGCCCGATCTGCTCGCGGCCGCAGACGCCGAACCCCGCGACGACGCCGTCGACCTCGGCCACGAACACCGCCTCGGCCATCCGCCCGCTCACCATCGCCGAACGCCAGTAGAGGCGGCGGCTCTCGGTGTCGAGCCGGTCCAGCACCCGGGCCGGGACAATCCCGGGATAGGTCTCCCGCCACCCCTCCACATGGACTTGCGCGATCGCCGCGTCGTCCTTCACGCGGGCCGGCCGGACCAGCGCGCTCACGCCGCGCGCTCCAGCACGGCCGCGAAGAAGCCGTCGGTCTCGTGCCGCGCGGGCGTCAGGGCGAGGTAGGGCCCGGCGCCCGGCGGCTCGGTCCCGATCGTCTCCGCCCAGGCCAGCGGCATCGGCACGACCGTGAACTCGGGATGGGCGGCCAGGAACGCCTCGACCCGGCGGTCGTTCTCCTCGGGCAGCAGCGAGCAGGTGGCGTAGACGAGGCGGCCGCCCGGCTTCACCAGCCGCGCCGCGCTGTCGAGGATGCCCTCCTGCAACGGCACCAGCTCGCCCAGGCCCGGCCCCAGCGGGCGCCACCGGCTGTCGGGGTTGCGCCGCCAGGTGCCGGTGCCCGAGCAGGGCGCGTCCACCAGCACCCGGTCGAACCGGCCCTTGTGGCGCTTGACCCAGGGGTCGCGCTCGCTGCTCAACGCGCGCGTCTCGATGTTGTGCAGGCCGGCGCGGCGGAACCGTTCCGCGGCGCGCTCCAGCCGGCGGGCCAGCACGTCGCAGGCGATCACCCTGCCCTTGTTCTCCATCGCCGCCGCCATCGCCAGCGTCTTGCCGCCGGCGCCGGCGCAGAAGTCCACGACCTGCTGCCCCGGCCGCGCGCCGGCAAGCAGCGCCACGAGCTGCGAGCCCTCGTCCTGGATCTCGAACAGCCCGTTGCGGAACGGCTCGCTGGTCGAGACCGGCGGCCGGCCGCGCACGCGGATGCCGAGCGGAGACCAGCGCGTCGCCTCCGCCTCGACGCCCATGCCGGCCAGCAGCGCCAGCGCGTGCTCCCGGCTGCCCTTCACCGGGTTCACCCGCAGATCGAGAGGCGCCGGCTCGCGCAGGGCCGCCGCCTCGGCTGCGAACGCGTCGCCGAGCGCGTCGCGCAACGGGCCTGACGCCCAGTCCGGGACCTCGGCGCGGGTCTCCTCCGGCATGTGCGGATGCTCGAGCGTGTGCGTCTCCAGCGCGCGGGCGAGCCTGGTCTCCGCAGGCGTGAAGGGAGGCGGGGAGAACCGGGCGCCGTCGAACGACCTCGCCACCGCGTCCGCCGCCCTGCCATTGGCCAGGATCTCGTCCGCGATCACCAGGGCCCGGCCGTCCGCGCCGTGCCCGTTCCGCTCCAGCCACCAGCGCAGCCGCGCATGGCGGCGCAGCACCGCGTAGACCTTCTCGGCCACGGCGGAGCGGTCCTTCGAGCCGATGTAGCGGCGGCTGCGGAAATAGGCCGAGATCACGGCGTCGGCCGGGCGCGGGGTGGCGGCGACCTCGTCCAGCAGTTCTATGGCGGCCTGATGGCGCGCACCCGGTGTCATGTCTTCGCTTTCCCGGAAATCGGATGTCGTTGCTGCGGCTTCCGACATATCGTAACAGCCGGCGACAAATCCACGCCGTTCGGCATCGGAACCTGGGAGAGGGCGGATGGAACTGACCGCCGAGGAACGGCGGATGGCCGCCGGCGAGCACGGCGAGGCGCTCGGCATCGCGACCCGCATCGTCGCCGAAGCCGGCCGGCTGCTGGGCGCCGACCGGCTCGTGCCGGTGGCGAGCGCCCATATCGACGGCTGCCTCTACCACGGCGACGGCGGGGTCCTCTTCGCGGAAAGGCTGGTCGCGGCCGGCGGCCGCACCGCCGTGCCCGCGACCTTGAACGTTGGTGCGCTGGACCTGCTCCATCCCGGTCGGGTGCGGTTCGACGCGCACCGGGCCGCGATGGCGCGACGCCTGATGGACGCCCATCTGGCGCTCGGCTGCCGGCCGACCTGGACCTGCGCGCCCTACCAGGCCGGCCACCGGCCCGCCCTGGGCGAACACGTCGCCTGGGGCGAATCGAACGCCGTCGCCTTCGCCAACTCCGTGCTCGGCGCGCGGACCAACCGGCTCGGCGATTTCCTCGACGTCTCGGCCGCCCTGTGCGGCCGCGCGCCCCATGTCGGCCTGCACCTGGACGCGAATCGCAAGGCAGCACTCGTCGTCGACGCCTCCGGCCTGTCGCCCCGCCTCGTCGGGGAGGAGACGTTCTGGCCCGTGCTCGGCGCCTGGCTGGGCGCGGAGGCCGGCTCGGACGTCACCGCGGTCGACGGCCTGCCGCCCGGCGTCGCCGAGGACCGGCTGAAGGCGATGGGCGCCGCCGCCGCCTCGACCGGCGCCGTCGCCCTGTTCCATGTCGTCGGCTCCACTCCCGAGGCGCCGACCCTGGCCGCCGTGGCCGGCGACGGACCGGTGCGCCGGGTCAAGCTCACCTCCGCGATGCTGCGCGGGGCACGCGACCGGCTGTCGACCGCCGCGGCGGACGGCTCGATCGATGCCGTCGCGATCGGCAGCCCGCACCTGTCGGAGAGGGAACTGGCCCGGCTCGCCGGTCTGGTCGCCGGGCGCAGCATGCGCGTGCCCTTCTACGCCTGCGTCGGGCGCGGCGTGCTGGAAACGGCCGAGCGGCGCGGCCTGCTCGATCCCGTCCGCGCGGCCGGCATCACGATCGTCGCCGACACCTGCGTCGTCGTGGCGCCGGTGCTGCCGCGGGCCGAAGGCGTGCTGATGACCAATTCCGGCAAGTTCGCCCATTACGGCCCCGCCAACACCGGCCACGCCACCGTCTTCGGCAGCCTGGAGGACTGCATCGCCTCCGCCGAGGCCGGCCGGGTGCTGCGCGACGAGGAGGCATGGTCGTGACCGCCCGCGTGATCGTCCCCGGCACGGCGACGGGACCGCTGCTGCGCGTCGCCGAGCCGCTCAGCTTCTGGGGCGGCATCGACCCGCAGACGGGCCGCATCACCGACCCGCGCTGCGCCGCCCATGGCCGCCCGGTCGCGGGGACGGTGCTGGCGCTGCGCCGTACCCGCGGCTCGTCCTCGTCCAGCTCGGTGATGCTGGAACTGCTGCATCGGGGCGTGGCGCCCGCGGCGCTGCTGATGCAGGAGGTGGACGCCATCCTGGTCCTGGGCGTGCTGGTCGCGGCCGAGATGGGCTGGCCGACGATACCCGTGCTGGCGCTGCCATGGGACGCCCATGCGGCCTTCGACGGCCGGGACGTCGTCGTCCGCGAGGGCTGGATCGAGGCGGCCGGGCGCGGCGAGTGCCTCGGGGCGCACCGCGGCTGACGTGCCCGCGGCGGAGCGGACGCGCCTAGATCGGATCGCGGGCGGGCGTGAACGCCCGTCCGCGTGAATCCGATCTAGAATCAATAGGTTAGGAGCGGATTGAGGTTCAGGATGAACCTCAATCCGCTCTAGCGCGCGGCCGTCCGCTCCAGGAATTCCAGCGTCCTGGCCCAGGCGAGCTTGGCGGCCGCCTCGTCGTAGGAGGCGCGCTGGTCGCAGGCAAAGCCGTGGCCGGCATCGTAGAGATGGACCGGAAGCTCCGGATGCGCCGCGCGCACCGCCTCGACCTCGTGCAGCGGGATCGCCGTGTCCTTCCCGCCGAAATGGAGCATCGTCGGGCACAGCGGCCGCTCCCCGGCAAGGGCGCCGATGCCGCCGCCGTAGTAGCTGACCGCCGCCGCCAGGCCCGGCAGCCGGCACGCGGCCGCCCAGGCGACCAGCCCGCCCCAGCAGAAGCCGACCACCGCGGCCGGCAGGTCCGGGACCGCGGCGCGCGCGGCGGCGACGTCGGCCAGCGCCGCGGAGAGGTCCGCCTTCGCCTTCAGCGCCCGTCCCCGCGCGACGTCGTCGGACCCGTAGCCGAGTTCGACGCCGCGCTCGTAGCGGTCGAACAGGGCCGGTGCGACCGCGACCCAGCCCAGTGCGGCCAGGCGGCCCGCCACGTCCCGGATGTGGCCGTTGACGCCGAAGATCTCCTGCGCGACGACCACCAGCCCCTTGGGCGTGCCCTCGGGGTTCACCCTCCATGCGGCGGCGCGGTGCCCGTCGGCGGCGTCGACGTCGATCCAGCGGCCCGTCATGTCGTCCTCCTTCCCCGTGCTCGCTTCCCCGTTCTCAGCCCTGGCGGTAGTTGGGGGCCTCGTTCGTGATGGTGATGTCGTGGACGTGGCTCTCGCGCAGGCCGGCATTCGTGATCCGCACGAAGCGCGGACGGCTCTGCATCTCGGCGATGGTCCGGCAGCCGGTATACCCCATGGCCGCCTTCAGCCCGCCGACGAGCTGGTGGACGACGGCGGCGACCGACCCCTTGTAGGGGACGCGTCCCTCGACGCCCTCGGGCACCAGCTTCATCGTGTCGCGCACCTCCTGCTGGAAGTAGCGGTCGGCCGAGCCGCGCGCCATCGCGCCGACCGAGCCCATGCCGCGATAGGTCTTGTAGCTGCGGCCCTGGTACAGGACCACCTCGCCGGGGCTCTCGTCGGTGCCGGCGAACAGGCTGCCCAGCATCGCGCAGTCGGCGCCGGCGGCGATCGCCTTCGCGAGGTCGCCCGAGAACTTGATGCCGCCGTCGGCGATCACCGGGATGCCCTGGCGGCGGCATTCCGCCACGACGTCCATGATCGCGGTGAGCTGCGGCACGCCGACGCCGGCCACGATGCGGGTGGTGCAGATGGAGCCGGGGCCGATGCCGACCTTGACCGCGTCGACGCCGGCGTCGATCAGGGCGCGGGCGGCTTCGGCGGTCGCGACGTTGCCGGCGACGACCTGGGTGTAGTTCGACAGCTTGCGCACCTGGGCGATCTGGTCGACGACGCGCAGCGAGTGGCCGTGCGCGGTGTCGACGACCAGCACGTCCACCTCGGCGTCGAACAGCGCCTCGGCGCGGCGCAGCCCGTCGTCGCCGGTGCCGGTCGCCGCCGCGACGCGCAGCCGGCCCTTCTCGTCCTTGCAGGCGTTCGGGAACGTCTGCGCCTTCTCGATGTCCTTGACCGTGATCAGGCCGATGCAGCGGAACTCGTCGTCGACGACCAGGAGCTTCTCGATGCGGTGCTGGTGCAGCAGGCGCTTGGCCTCGGACTTGTCGACCCCCTCGCGGACGGTGACCAGCCGCTCCTTGGTCATCAGCTCGTGGACGGGCTGCTCGGGGTTGTCGGCGAAGCGGACGTCCCGGTTGGTGAGGATGCCGACCAGCCGGCCGGAGGGCTGCTCCGTCACGGGGATGCCGCTGATCCGGTAGTCCGCCATCAGCTTCAGCGCGTCGGCCAGCCGCGCCTGGGGCGCGATGGTGATCGGGTTCACGACCATGCCGGACTCGAAGCGCTTCACCTTGCGCACCTCCTCGGCCTGGCGCTCGATGTCGAGGTTGCGGTGGACCGTCCCGATGCCGCCGAGCTGGGCCATCGCGATCGCCAGCCCGCTTTCCGTCACCGTGTCCATGGCCGCCGAGAGCAGCGGGATGCCCAGCTCGATGGTCCGCGTCAGCCGGGTCCGCGTGTCGGCCTGCGCCGGCAGCACCGACGATTCGGCCGGGACCAGCAGCACGTCGTCGAAGGTGAATGCTTCGCGAAGCTCGATGTCGCGGGCCATGGCGGTACTCCTGGGTAAAAAAATTTGCGCACTATACACAGTGCCGCGCCGGTGTGAAGGACGGGGTTCGGGGCGTCGTCACGCCCCTTCGCCACTCCCCTCGCCTTCCCTGGCACCGCCCCGGAATCCCTGGGCGACGACGTAGGTTTCCGAGGATTCCGGGCGGCTCGCCGCGGGCTTGGCATGGCGCACGCTCGCGAAGTCGCGCTTCAGCCGGTCCAGCAGCTCGCGGTCGGCGCCGCCCTGGAACAGCTTGCACACGAAGGCGCCGCCGGGGGCCAGCACCTCGGCGGCGAAGTCGTAGGCGGTCTCCGCCAGCGCCATGATGCGCAGATGGTCGGTCTTGGGATGGCCGGTCGTCGGCGCCGCCATGTCGGAGAGGACGAGGTCGGCCCGCCCGCCGAGCGCGTCGCGCAGCCGTTCGGGCGCCTGCGGGTCGAGGAAGTCGGCCTCCAGCAGCGTCGCCCCCGCGACCGGCTCCATCGGCAGGATGTCCAGGCCGACGACCTTGGCGCCGGTCGATTCGGGCTTCACCCGCTCGACCGCGACCTGCGTCCAGCCGCCGGGCGCGGCGCCGAGGTCGACGACCCGCCGGCCCGGCGCCAGCAGCCGGAACTTCTCGTCGAGCTGGATCAGCTTGAACGCGGCGCGGCTGCGGTAGCCGAGCCGCTTCGCCTCCGCCACGTAGGGATCGTTGAGCTGCCGCTCCAGCCACTGGGTCGAGGAATGGGAGCGCTTGCGGGCGGTCTTCACGCGGACGCCGAGTTGGCGCCCCGGGGACCCGGAGCCGGATGTCTTCTTCGCCATGGGCGTACATATAGCAACCCGACCCCCGCCGTCACCTGCGACGATGCCCAAACGGTGCGAAGGTCAGGCGCGGCCGCCCTCGATCAGGTCGGACAGGATGCCCTCGCGCAGGCCGCGGTCGGCGATGCGCATCCGGTCGACGGGCCAGGCCTCGGTGATCGCGTCCAGGATCGCGCAGCCGGCGACGACGAGGTCGGCACGGTCATGGCCGATGCAGGGGTAGGCCGCCCGGCCCGCGCAGTCGAGGTCGAGCAGCCGGCGCGTCACGTCGCGGGCATGCCGGACTTCCAGGTAGGTGCCGTCGACGAGGGCGCGCTCGTAGCGGCGCAGGCCGAGATGGATGCCGGCGAGCGTCGTCACCGTGCCCGAGGTGCCCAGCATCTGCATGCCGCCCGCCAATGCCGCGGCGCGGATGCCGTTGCGATCCCCGAAGCCGGCGAGAGCGCCGGTGACTTCCGCGACCATGGCGCGGTAGGTCTCCTCGGGGACGCGGTCCCCACCGTACTGCTCGGCGAGGCCGACGACGCCGTGCGGGACCGATATCTCGTCGACCAGGCTCGGGCGCCCGTCCCGCCCGATCGCGAGCCACATCAGCTCGGTCGAGCCGCCTCCGATGTCGAACACGAGGGCGTAGGGCGTCGCCGGATCGAGCAGCGGCGCGCAGCCGGCCACCGCGAGGCGCGCCTCCTCCTCGGCCGAGATGATCTCGATGCGGATGCCGGTCTCGCGCTCGGCGCGGTCGACGAACTCGCCGCAGTTGTCGGCCCGGCGGCAGGCCTCGGTCGCGACCGCGCGCATCACCGTGACGCCGCGCCGCTCCAGTTTCACCCCGCAGACCCGCAGCGCCGACAGCGTGCGCTGCATCGCCGACTCGGACAGGCGCCGGGTCCGGCTGACGCCTTCGCCGAGGCGCACGATGCGCGAGAACGCATCGATGACGCGGAAGCTGCCGACGGCGACCGGGCGGGCGATCAGCAGCCGGCAGTTGTTGGTGCCGAGGTCGAGGGCGGCATAGACCGGCTCGGGGCAGGCGAACGGCCTCATGCCTCGCACGTCCCCATCCCGCTCCACTGCCACCTCGAACGTCACCTTGAATTCCTTTCGCCGTCTGCGTCCGTCCCGTTCCAATCGATTGCCGCGCATGAAATATTAGCGCAGACGCCGGCTCCGATGAAAGCTCGGCGATGCGCCGGGCCGGATCGGCCGTCGCGGCTGCGCAAAAAAGCATCTTCGGACTTGACCGAACCCCCTGCTGGCTTGTTATAAGGTCGCTCCCGACGCGGACCGGCCCAACACCGGACGCAGGGGCCCTGATGGGGGATCGTCTAGCGGTAGGACAGCGGACTCTGACTCCGCCAGCCTAGGTTCGAATCCTAGTCCCCCAACCACTCCAAAAGCCAAGCAGATCAACGATTTAGCCCCGCTCCGGCGGGGCTTTTTCGTTCCGAAACGTGTTGCATGGTGTTGCTTCGGAAACCCGCAGGATTCCTAGTATTACCATCCGTTGCCGGCGGTTCCATGCAACACGAGATGCAACACGCGTTCGCTTTTCGTGCTGGTGTCACGATGGGGTTGTCCGACATGCCGGTGCAGGCATAACTACCGGGCGTTGCTCCCTGCCCCGCCCTGCCCCACCTCCCTGCTCCAGGTCAGGGGCGGGAGCGCGCGATCACCCGGGGTGGCGATTTTTCGCGCGGACCTTCAGTCTGTTGCCGGATCAGCTTCCGACGGCCGGTTCCGGCATTCACAAGAATGCGCCGCGCCGCTCAGGTGCCGCCCCGGGCCTCGCTCTCCAATTCGGCCCGATGCTGCTCGACCAGGTCCGCGATCACGTCCGAGACGGACGGGCGCCCGCCGTAGAGGGTGGCCCGCTCGACCGCCACGCGCCGCAACAGCGCCAGGTCGCGCCGCTCGAAGTTCACGGAGCTGGTGACGCGGTCGCCCTTGTCGGTCGTCGTGTCCGTCATGCGCCTTGATCCTCGTCGCCCTCGCAGGACGGGCAGGATTCTCCGCAGGCCGGGAATCGGCAAGAGGCACAAATGGGGACCGGCTGATATAGTGAATCAGCAATTCAACTGATTGTGGAACCGCTATGCAGCCTTCGCCGTTCGTCGTCCTGCCCGCACCGACCGGGCCGGATGCTCCCATTCTGTCGGCCGCCCAGGACGTCCTGCTGGCCCGTGCCGCCGACCAGGGGGTGCGCATCCACCTGTCCCACGGCTTCGGCGATCTGTTGCGGGTGAACGAGCGGGCGATAGCCGCCGGCACCTGGGACGCGATCATTCGGACGGTGGACTGCCGGTTCCGCCGTCTCGGGCCTGACAACGCCTTCTGGCTTGCGGCACTGGACGACGAGGGGGCGCC
>NZ_DASYHS010000241.1:0-9362 GCF_035998295.1 Arenibaculum sp.
GGGCCGTCCAAACCCAGGCGGCGTGACACGCTTCCACGCCGCACGATCCGGTCCGGGGGGCATGCCCCCCGGACCGGATCGTGAACGAAGCGGACAACTCACTTGTTACGGCCGCCGGACAACTTGACTTGTTAGCGACAGGGGCGGCATCCGACGGAACGGCCAAATTTCATAAAATACAGTTAATAGCCTTATGAAACTTCTGCATGCCTGGGCCGTCAAGGTGCCAAACATCCAATTAATTTCTCTATACGTAAATACACAGCAACAAAAGTTTCGAATTCTCTCCATGGGGAAACAAAGTGGGAACTATCAAGGCGAAACTGCTGGCGGCCCTCCTGGCGCTCTGCGTTGTGCTGGTGGCAGTCGCGGCGACCGGCTGGATTGCGCTGAAGGTATCGAGCGACGGGTTGCGGTCCGTCTATTACGACAGGGTCGTGCCGTTGCGCGACCTGAAGTCGGTGTCCGACAGCTACGCCATCAGCATCGTCGACATGGCCCATAAGGTGCGTGCCGGTGCTGCGACGGCGGACCAGGCGCTGACGGCGGTCGATCGTGCCAGGCGGGAGATCGGCGAACGCTGGGACGCCTACCGGGCCACGCGCATGAACGCCGAGGAGCGGCAACTGGCCGACAGGGTCGAAGGCGCGTTCGGGGCGGCCGACGCCGCGGTGAGCATGCTAGCGCAGGCCCTGGGGCGCCAGGACCGCGGGGAGCTCGACCGCTTCGTGACGGCCGAGCTGTATCCCGCCGTCGATCCCCTGACCGAGGCGATCAACGGCCTGATCGAGATCCAGCTCACCCAGGCGCGCGAGGCCTATGAGGCCAGCGATGCCGCCTATGTCCTGTCGCTCTGGGTCATGGCCGCCGTCGTCGCGGCCGGGCTGGTCGCCGCGGGCTTCGCGTTCTACGTCGTGACCGCCGGCGTCTCCGCGCCGCTGGGGGCGATCACCCGCCTGATGGCGCGGCTGGCGGAGGGGGATCTGGAGATCGACGTTGCCGGCGCGGACCGCCGGGACGAGATCGGCAAGCTCGCCCAGTCGCTGGCGGTGTTCAAGGCCAGCGCCCTCGCCAACCGCGGCATGGAGGAGCAGGAACGCGAGCGCAGCGCCCAGCAGCTCCGCCGCGCCGAGGCGATCGAATCGCTGGTGCGGGACTTCGACGGGTCCGTCCACAGCCTGCTCCAGACCGTCAACGCCGCCTGCGGCCAGCTCGAGGCGACCGCCGGCGCCATGTCGGCGATCGCGGAGGAGACGAACCGCGAGGCGGCCGCGGCAGCCGCGGCCTCCGAGCAGACCTCGGCGAACGTCCAGACCGTGGCGGCGGCGGCGGAGGAGATGAGCGCCTCGATCGTCGAGATCGGCCGTCAGGTCGACCGGTCGTCCCAGATCGCCGACCAGGCCGTGCGCGAGGCCGGCCGGACCAACACGTCGGTCCTCGGCCTCGCCGAGGCGGTGCGCAGGATCGGCGAGGTCGTGACCCTCATCAACGACATCGCCAGCCAGACCAACCTCCTGGCCCTCAACGCGACGATCGAGGCGGCGCGCGCCGGGGAAGCGGGCAAGGGCTTCGCCGTCGTGGCCTCGGAGGTGAAGGCGCTGGCCAACCAGACCGCGCGCGCGACCGAGGAGATCGCGACCCAGATCACCGGCATCCAGCAGGCGACCAACGGCGCCGTCGAGGCGATCGGCAGCATCGGCGGGGTCATCGGCACCATGAGCGAGATCTCGACCACCGTCGCCTCGGCGATCGAGGAGCAGTCGGCCGCGACGCAGGAGATCACCCGCAACGTCCAGCAGGCGGCGTCGGCGACCCGCGAGGTGTCGTCCAACGTGACGCAGGTGACGGTGGCGGCGAACCGGACGGGCGATTCCGCCTCCCAGGTCCTCGCCGCCGCCCGGGACCTGTCGGGCGAATCCGGACGCCTGAAGGCGGCGGTCGACCAGTTCCTGACCGGGATCCGGGCGGCCTAGCGTCTCCGGTTCATCCGGAGACGCTCAGGGGCGCGACTGCGCCCCCGCCCCGTCAGGGGCGAAAGCCGAGCCGCGGAGCGGCGCCGGCGACTGAGGCAATGAAAAAACCCCCGCAGCGGCGCTGCGGGGGTTCCGTCCTTACCGGGGTCGGTGAGGCAGCGCCTACTCGACGACGGCGTCGACTTCCGCCTCGGCCTCGGCGCCGGCTTCCGCGGCCGGCCGGGTCACCGAGACGACGTTCTCGCCGTACTCGAACTCGGGCATGCTCTCGACGCTCTGCTGGGTCAGCCCCATCGCCTGGACCGCGTCCGCGCCCGGCTCGATCTGCAGCTCGCTGTACTCGACCGCGATGCGGCGCTCGCCGAGGCCGAGGAAGCCGCCGCTGGCGATGACGACCTGCTGCGCCTCGCCGCTCTCGGCGTCCAGGATGACGTCCTCGATCTCGCCCAGCTCCTCGCCGTCGGAACCGACGACGCTCATGCCCATCAGCTCGTCGACATTGGTCGCGCCGGCGGCCATCGTCTGCGAGGCCTCGGTCTGCACCTCCGCCTCCGCGTCCTCCGCGGGCTCGATCACCTGCACGTCGGCCTCGCCGTCGGCCTCACCCTCGGGCGGGATCACCTGCACGTCCGCCTGGCCTTCGGTCTCGGTCTGGACCTCGGTCTCGGCCTGGGCCTCGGCGTCGGGGGCCTCGGTCTCCACTTCGACCTCGGCTTCGCCCTCGGGCGGAATGATCTCCACCTGGGCCTCGCCTTCCTCGGCGGGCTGCGTCTGCCCGGTCTGGGCCTGATCGGTCTGCGTCTGGCCGGCCGGGGGCTGGGTCTGGCCGCTCTGGGCCTGCCCGGTCTGCACCTGCCCGGTCTGCGCCTGCCCGGTCTGCGCCTGCCCGGTCTGCGCCTGGTCGGCCGGGGGCGGGGTCTGGGTCTGGGCTTGGCCGGTCTGGGCCTGGCCCGCCTGGGGCTGGGCCTGCTGCGTGCTGCCCGCGTCCTGCGCGTAGGCGGCACCGGTCATGAGGGCGAGCGCGGAAATGGCGCCGAGAAGCTCCTTGCGCATGCGTGGACTCCTGTCCTTGTCGAAGTGGGTGGTCGAAGTGGGTGGTCGAAGTGGGCGATTGTCTGTCGACGCATGAACAGCGCCGCGCGAGGAACATTCCAGCCCTGCGCCTTCGGGCCGCCGGCCTCTGAAGGGGTGCTCTTTCCGGTGCTACCCGACGCCGCCGATTTTTCTCGGGAACCCGGCCGTGGTTACGAATGAGTTACCATCTTCGTGGAAGATCTGCTTTGTATGCGAAACGAGCGTGCCGCGCCCCGTTCCTTTCCGGGCGCCGGCCGCGAGCTTGGGAGGCTGCCCATGGCGACGCCCATGGTGCCGGCGGGCATCGGTCCGGACGATATCGGGCGCCTGTACCGGTCGATGAGACGCATCCGCCGGGTCGAGGAGGCGGTGGCGGAGGTCTATCCCACCGACCGGATCAAGAGCCCGGTCCACCTCTCGATCGGCCAGGAGGCGGTGTCGGTCGGCGTCATCGACGTGCTGCGCGAGGACGACGTCGTCGCCGGCAGCTATCGCGGGCATGCCGTCTACCTCGCCAAGGGCGCCGACCTGCCCGCCATGATCGCCGAGATGTACGGCAAGGCGACGGGCTGCGCCGCCGGCAAGGGCGGCTCGATGCACCTGATCGGGGCCGAGCGCAACGTGCTCGGCGCCTCGGCCGTGGTCGGGACCCACATCCCGATCGCGCTCGGCCACGCGCTGGCGGCGAAGCGGGAAGGGGCGGGCCGGGTGGTCGCGGTGTTCTTCGGCGACGGCGCCACCGAGGAGGGCGTCTTCCACGAAAGCCTGAACTTCGCGGCCCTGCACCGCCTGCCGATCCTGTTCGTGTGCGAGAACAACTTCTTCGCGATCCACACGCCGCTGGCCAAGCGCTGGGCGACCGACCGCCTGTGCGAGCGCGTCGCGACCTACGGCATGCCGGCCCACCGCCTCGCCGAGCCCGACGTCTTCGCGCTGCGCGGCCTCGCCGCCGGCCTGGTCGCGGAGATGCGCGCGGGCGGCGGGCCCGCCTTCCTGGAATGCCACACCTGGCGCTGGCGCGAGCATGTCGGCCCGGCCGAGGACTACGCCGCCGGCTACCGCCCGCGCGCGGAGATGGAGCGCTGGGAGGCAGGCGACCAGGTCGCCCGTCTGGGCGCGCTGCTGCCCGACGCCGGGCGCGCCGCGATCGACGCCGACATCGAGCGCGAGATCGCCGAGGCCTTCGCCTTCGCCGAGGCGAGCCCCTTCCCCGACGAAGAGGAGCTGTTCACCCATGTTTTCGCATGAAGGCGGGCATGAAGGGGGGCAGCGGCTGCTGCGCTACGTCGACGCGCTGCGCGAGGCGGTCGCCCAGGAGATGGAGCGCGACGGGCGCGTCTTCGTCTTCGGCCTCGACGTCGACGACCACAAGGCGATCCAGGGCAGCACGGCCGGCCTGGTCGAGCGGTTCGGGCCCGAGCGGGTGTTCACGACCCCGCTGTCCGAGGACGCGATGACCGGCGTGGCGATCGGCGCGGCGATGGCGGGCATGCGGCCGGTGCACGTGCACATCCGCATGGACTTCCTGATGCTGTGCATGAACCAGCTCGTCAACATCGCCGCCAAGGCGCACTACATGTACGGCGGCCGCGTGCGGGTGCCGATGGTCGTGCGCAGCATGATCGGCAAGTCCTGGGGGCAGGGTGCGCAGCACTCCCAGGGCCTGCACGCGATGTTCATGCACGTCCCCGGCCTCAAGGTCGTGGCGCCCTCCAACGCCCACGACGCCAAGGGCTGCATGATCGCGGCGATCCGCGACGACAACCCCGTCGTCTTCGTCGAGCACCGGCTGCTCTACGGCACCGAGGCCTACGTGCCCGAGGCGCCCTTCGAGGTCGAGTTCGGCCGGGCGCGCGTGTGCCGCGAAGGCTCCGACGTCACTCTGGTCGGCGTCTCCAACATGGTGGTGGAATGCCTGCGCGCGGCCGAGCTGCTGGCCGAGGCCGGCATCTCGGCCGAGGTGGTGGACCCGATCTCCCTCGTCCCGCTCGACCACGCGACGATCCTCGCCTCGGCCCGGCGCACCCGGCGCCTGATCGTGGTCGACAACGCCTGGACGAGCTGCGGGGCCAGCGCCGAGATCGTCGCCCGCGTGTGCGAGGAGGCGGGGCCGGGGGCCGGGATCGAGGTGCGGCGCATGGGCTTCGCGCCGACGACCTGCCCGACCACGCCGTCGCTGGAGGCGCGCTTCTACCCCAACCCCTCGACGATCGCGTCGGCGGCCTACCGGCTGGCGCGTCCCGGCGGGGCGGAGTGGACGCCCGATCCCGAGCGCGCGCGCCTCGCCTACCAGACCCAGTTCCGCGGCCCGTTCTGAGCCGCCCCACCATATCGCCCCACCACACAGGAAGAACGGACCCGAGCATGTTCTACGAGCTTGCCGCGAGCACCTGGGGCCAGGAGGAGATCGACGCCATCTCCCGCGTCGTCGCCAGCAACCGCTTCACCATGGGCGACAACGTCAAGGAGATGGAGCGCCGCTTCGCGGAGTATTTCGGCTCGCGCCACGCGGTGATGGTCAATTCCGGCTCGTCCGCCAACCTGGCGGCGGTCGCGGCGCTGTTCTACCGCAAGGACCGGCCGCTGCAGCGCGGCGACGAGGCGATCGTGCCCGCGATCTCCTGGAGCACGACCTACCACCCGCTCCAGCAATACGGGCTGAAGCTGCGCTTCGTCGACGTCGAGCTCGACAGCCTCAACATGGACGTGAGCCGGCTGGAGGAGGCCCTGACCCCGCGCACCCGCATGGTGGTCGCGGTCAGCATCCTCGGCAACCCGGCCGCCCTCGACGTGATGCGGGCGTTCTGCGACCGCCACGGCCTCTACCTGCTGGAGGACAACTGCGAGTCCATGGACGCCGAGCTGAACGGGCGCAAGGCCGGCACCTTCGGCGATCTCGGCACCTTCAGCTTCTTCTTCTCGCACCACATCTCGACCATGGAAGGCGGCATGGTCGTGACCGACGACGAGGAGCTGGCCCATCTGCTGAAGGCCGTGCGCGCCCATGGCTGGACCCGCGACCTGCCGCCCGACAGCCCGATCTTCGAGCGCCGCTCCGACGACTTCTTCGAGGCCTACCGCTTCATCGTGCCCGGCTACAACCTGCGCCCGCTGGAGATGAGCGGCGCGATCGGGATCGAGCAGCTCAAGAAGCTGCCGGGCTTCACCGAGCAGCGCCGGCGCAACCTCGCCCTGTTCAACCGCCTGTTCGGCGGCGACGATCGCTTCGTGATCCAGCGCGAGAACGGCAGAAGCTCCAGCTTCTGCTTCCCGATCGTCCTCAACCCGGCGCGCCGGCCCGACCGCGCGCGCGTGCTGGGGGCCCTGAAGCAGGCCGACATCGGCTACCGCATCATCACCGGCGGCAACTTCCTGCGCCACGACGTGATCCGGCACTACGACTACGACACCGTCGGTCCGATGACCAACGCCGACCTCGCCCACGACTTCGGCTTCTTCGTCGGCAACCACCCCTTCGACCTGACCGAGCAGATCGAGACCCTGCACCGGGTGCTCGACCGCGCCTGCCGCTGAGAGACCGTCCCATGACCCACAGCATCCTCGTGACCGGCGGCGCCGGCTATCTCGGCTCGATCCTGGTCCCCGCATTGCTGGCGGCCGGCCACCGGGTCGCGGTGATCGACAATTTCCTGTGGAAGCAGAACAGCCTCGCGTCCTGCTGCGCCGACCCCAACTTCTCGGTCGTGAACGGCGACGTCCGCGACGAGGCCACGATGCGCCGCCTCGTCGCCGGGGCCGACGTCGTGATCCCGCTGGCGGCCCTGGTCGGCGCGCCCCTGTGCAACAAGGACCCGATCGCCGCGACGACGACCAACAAGGACGCGATCGCCTCCATGATCGCGATGATGAGCCCGGCGCAGCGCATCCTGATGCCGGTCACCAACAGCGGCTACGGCGTCGGCGAGGCCGGCAAGTTCTGCACCGAGGAGACGCCGCTGCGCCCGATCTCGCGCTACGGCGTCGACAAGGTCGAGGCCGAGCGCATGGTGCTGGAGCGGGAGAACTCCATCAGCTTCCGGCTTGCGACCGTGTTCGGCATGGCGCCCCGCATGCGGCTCGACCTGCTGGTCAACGACTTCGTGTACCGGGCGGTCAACGACCGCTTCGTCGTGCTGTTCGAGGCGCATTTCAAGCGCAACTACATCCATATCCGCGACGTGGCCCGCGCCTTCCTGCACGGCCTCGACAATTTCGATGCGATGCGTGGCCGGCCCTACAATGTCGGCCTGTCGGACGCCAACCTGTCCAAGGCGGAGCTGTGCGCGAAGATCGCCGCGCACGTCCCCGGCTTCGTGACGATGGAGGCGCCGGTCGGCGAGGACCCGGACAAGCGCGACTACATCGTCTCCAACGCCCGGATCGAGGCGACCGGCTACCGCCCCGCCCACAGCCTGGACGACGGCATCCGCGAGCTGGTGAAGGGCTACGCGATGATCCGCAACAGCCTCTATTCCAATGTCTGAACCTGCCTTCCGCCTGCACGGCCGCCGGGTCTGGGTCGCCGGCCATGCCGGCATGCTCGGCTCGGCCCTGGTCCGGCGCCTGGAAGGCGCGGGGGCGGAGGTTCTGACCGTCGCGCGCGCCGATCTCGACCTGCGCCGCCAGGACGCGGTCGAGGCGTGGCTGGACCGCCACCGTCCGGACGCGGTGTTCCTTGCGGCCGCGACGGTCGGCGGCATCCTCGCCAACGACACGCGCCCGGCGGAATTCCTCTACGACAACCTCATGATCGAGGCGAACGTCGTCGAGGGCGCGCGGCGCGCCGGCGTGGCGCGCCTGATGATGCTGGGCTCGTCCTGCATGTACCCGCGCGAGGCGGCCCAGCCGATCCGCGAGGACAGCCTGCTGACCGGCCCGCTGGAGCCGACGAACCAGTGGTACGCGGTCGCGAAGATCGCGGGGCTGAAGCTGGCCCAGGCCTACCGGCGCCAGCACGGCTGCGACTTCGTGACGGCGGTGCCGACCAACCTGTTCGGCCCCGGCGACAACTTCGACCCGGCCGCGAGCCACGTCGTCCCGGCCCTGATCCGCAAGGTCGAGGAGGCGCGCGCCGCCGGCCGGGACGAGATCGGGATCTGGGGCACCGGCACGCCGGAGCGTGAGTTCCTCTACGTCGACGACGCGGCCGACGCCCTGGTCTTCCTGATGGAGCGCCATTCCGGCGAGGACCCCGTCAACATCGCCGGCGGCAGCACGGTGACGATCCGCCGCCTGGCCGAGCTGGTGGCCGCGGCCTGCGGCTGGACCGGCCGCATCGTCTGCGACGTGACCCGCCCCGACGGCATGCCGCGCAAGGCCCTGGACGCGCGCCACCTGCTGGCCATGGGCTGGCGGCCCCAGGTCGGCCTGGAGGAGGGCCTGTCCCGCACCGTCGCCTGGTACCGCCGCACCGGCGGCCTGCGGGGCGGCGCAAGACCCTGACCTCGCGACCCTGACGCATGGAGGCTCCCATGTCCGGTTCCCTGGCGGCGCGGCTGCGCGCCGTGCTCGCGGCCCGCTTCGGCGAGGCGGTGGAGGTCGACCCGGCGCTGCCGGGGCTGGACGCGCTGCTGCGCGCCGCCGGCCGCGGCTCGCACCGCGAGTTCCGGCCCGATCCCGTGGACCCCGCGCTGCTCCGCCTGCTGTGCGCCGTGGCGCTCGCGGCCCCGACCAAGAGCGACCTGCAGCAGCGCGACGTCGTGATCGTCGCCGACCCCGGCCTCCGGCGCGCCGTCGACGACCTCGTCGGCGGCGAGGCGTGGGTGCGCGGCGCCCCGGCCTTCGTCGTGGTCTGCGCCAACAACCGGCGCCAGCGGCAGCTCCACGAATGGCGGGGCCGGCCCTTCGTCAACGACCATCTCGACGCCTTCTTCAACGCGGCCGTGGACGGCGCGATCGCCCTGTCCGCGCTGGTGGCCGCCGCCGAGGCGGTCGGCCTGGGCTGCTGCCCGGTCAGCGCGGTCCGCAACCGCGCCGCCGAGATCGGCGACCTGCTCGGCCTGCCCGACCACGTGTTTCCGGTCGCGGGCCTGGCCCTCGGCTGGCCCGCGGCCGAGCCGAAGGTGAGCATGCGCCTGCCTGTGCAGGCGACCGTCCATGTCGACCGCTTCGACGAGGACGGCCTGCGCGACACCGTGGACGCCTACGACCGCCGCCGGGCCGCGGCCCAGCCTTATACGAAGCAACGCTTCGCGCAGGAAGAAGGCCCGGCCGAGGACTACGGCTGGTCCGAGGACAAGGCCCGCCAGTATTCCCGTCCCGAACGCGCCGGCTTCGGCGCCTTCATCCGCGCCAAAGGCTTCGACCTCACCTGAC
>NZ_DASYHS010000249.1:0-10518 GCF_035998295.1 Arenibaculum sp.
GTGGCGCGGGGCTACCTGAACCGGCCGGGGCTGACATCGGAGCGGTTCGTGGCGAGCCCGTTCGTGGAGGGCGACCGGCTGTACCGGTCGGGCGACCTGGCGCGGTGGCGGGCGGACGGCAGCCTGGAGTTCCTGGGTCGCAACGACTTCCAGGTGAAGGTGCGGGGTTTCCGGATCGAGCTGGGCGAGATCGAGGCCCGGCTGTCGGGCTGTGCCGGTGTGCGCGAGGCGGTGGTGGTGGCGCGCGAGGACCGTCTGGTCGCCTACTACACCACGGCGGCCGGTGCGCAGCCCGGGGCGGAGGCGCTGCGGGCGCATCTGGGCTCGGCGCTGCCGGACTACATGGTGCCGGCGGCCTATGTGCGCCTCGACGCGCTGCCGCTGACCGCCAACGGCAAGCTCGACCGCGGAGCACTGCCGGCGCCGGACGGCGACGCCTATGCGTCCCACGCCTACGAGGCGCCGGTCGGGCCGGTGGAGGAGGCGCTGGCCCGGATCTGGGCCGAGGTGCTGGGGCTGGAACGGGTCGGCCGGCACGACAACTTCTTCGATCTCGGCGGCCACTCGCTGCTGGCGGTGCGGGTGCTGGAGCGCATGCGCCGGGAAGGGCTGCACGGCGACGTGCGGATGCTGTTCGCGGCACCCAGCCTGTCGGGACTCGCCGCCGAGGCGACGACCAGCGAACCGGCGGTGGCGGTGCCGGCCAACCTGATCCCGCGGGACTGCACCGCGATCACGCCGGACCTGCTGCCGCTGGTGAGCCTGAGCCAGCGGGAGATCGACGGGATCGTGGCGACGGTCGCCGGCGGCGCGGCCAACGTGCAGGACGTCTACCCGCTGGCGCCGCTGCAGGAAGGCATCCTATTCCACCACCTGATGGCCGAAAAAGGCGACGCCTACCTGCTGCGGAGCCTGATGAGCTTCGCCGACCGCGGCCGGCTGGACCGCTTCGTCGCGGCGCTGGACGCGGTGGTCGCGCGGCACGACATCCTGCGCACGGCGGTGGTCTGGGAAGGCCTGGCCGAACCGGTACAGGTGGTGTGGCGCAAGGCGCCGGTGGCGGTGGAGGAGCTCGTCCTCGACCCGGGTGCGGGCGACGTGGCGGAGCAGTTGCGGGACCAGTTCGATCGCCGGCACTACCGGCTCGACGTTCGCCGCGCGCCGATGATGCGCCTCGCGGTGGCTTTCGATCCCGTGAACGCGCGCTGGGTGGCGATGTGGCTGCTGCATCACCTGATCGAGGACGCCACGTCGCTGAAGCTCCTCAACGCCGAGATCGGCGCGTTCATGGCCGGACGGACGTCGTCGCTGCCGGCGCCGCTGCCGTTCCGCGATTTCGTGGCCCGGGCGCGGCTGGGGCGGTCGGAGGAGGAGGACCGGGCATTCTTCCGGGCGATGCTGGCGGACGTGAACGAGCCGACGGCACCGTTCGGACTGATGGACGTGCGCGGCGACGGCAGCGGGGCCGTCGAGGCGCGCCGGCTGGTGGACGCCGGCCTGGGGCGCAGACTGCGCGACGCGGCGCGGTCGCTGAGGGTGAGCCCGGCGAGCGTGGTCCACGTGGCCTGGGGGCAGGTGGCGGGCCTCGCTTCGGGACGCAGGGACCCGGTATTCGGCACCGTGCTGTTCGGGCGCATGCAAGGTGGGGAAGGGGCCGACCGGGCGGTAGGCCTCTTCATCAACGCCCTGCCGATCCGCCTGCGCCTGGGCGCGTCGAGCGCCCGTGACAGCGTGGTCGAGGTCCACCGGCTGCTGGGCGAGCTGATGCGCCACGAACATGCGTCCGCGGCGCTCGCGCAGCGGTGCAGCGGCCTCGATCCGCAGGTGCCGCTCTTCACCTCCCTGCTGAACTTCCGCCACGGCGTCCTGCCCTCCGACTGGAGAGCGGAGGGGGCGGAGGCGGCCTGGGCCGACATCGGCTACATCGGAGGCGAGGAGCGCACGAACTTCCCGCTCCTGATGGCCGTGGACGATTTGGGCGACGCCTTCCAGCTGAGCGCCCAGGCGCCGGGCGACACGGGCCCCGAGCGGATCTGCGCGATGATGCACCGGGCGTTGGAAACCCTGGTCGAGGCGCTGGAACGGCATCCTTCGACGCCGGTCGGCGAGCTGGAGGTGCTGCCGCCGGAGGAGCGCCGCCGCCTGCTGGTGGAGTGGAACGATACGGCCAGGGGCCGTGCGCACGACCGGTGCATCCACGAGCTGTTCGAGGACCAGGCGGCGTCGACCCCGGACGCGACGGCGCTCGTCCACGAGGCCCGATCGATGAGCTACGCGGAGCTGGACGCACGCTCCAACCAGTTGGCGCACCATCTGCGGTCCCTCGGCGTCGGACCCGGCGCGATGGTGGGCCTGCACCTCGAACGAACTCCCGAGCTGGTGGTCGGGCTGCTGGCGATCCTCAAGGCCGGCGGCGTCTACGTGCCCATGGATCCGGCCTATCCGGCCGAACGTCTCGGCTTCATGCTCGAGGACACCCGGGCGGAGGTGATCGTCACCCGAAGCGGACTTGCCGGCACGCTGGCCGGCCACCGCATCCATACGGTGTCGCTGGACCTCGACGGCATCCGGATCGGCAACTGGCCGACGCCGCCGCTCCCCGGTCTCGTCACGCCAGCCGACCTGGCCTACGTCATCTACACCTCCGGTTCGACCGGGCGACCGAAGGGGGTGCTGACCACGCATGCCGGCGTCCTCAACCGGTCGCGGATGCAGGACGACATCGATCCCTATTTCGACGGCAGCCGCTGCGCGCAGAAGGCCTCCATCGGCTTCGTCGATTCCGTCTTCGAGATCCTCTGCCCGCTGGTGCGGGGCAAGACCGTCGTGATCTTCGCGCACGAGGTCACCATCGACGCCGACGCGTTCGTCGGGGCGCTGGAGGAGGCGTCGATCCATCACATCGTGACGGTACCCTCGCAGGGGGCGGCGATGCTGGAGACCGGCCGCCTGGGCCGCCTGACGGAACTGAGGAGCTGGACGCTGGGCGGCGAGGAGCTGTCGCCGGCACTCCTCCAGTCGATCAGGCGGTGCCTGCCGCGGTGCAGGATCATCAATCTGTACGGATGCAGCGAGTTCACCGACGCCGCCACGACCTGCGTCGATCCCGACGCGTCCGACGCGAGGGTCCCGATCGGCGGGCCGGTCGACAATACCCGGATCTACGTGCTGAGCCCGGACCTCACGCCCGTGCCGGCCGGGGTGGTCGGCGAGCTCTACCTCGCGGGCGACAGCCTGTCGCGCGGCTACCTGAACCGGCCCGGCTTCACGGCCGAACGCTATCTCCCGTGTCCGTTCGGCGCACCCGGGGGGCGGATGTACCGGACGGGAGACCTGGGGCGCTGGCGGCCGGACGGCACGCTGGAATCCCTCGGCCGCGCGGACTTCCAGGTCAAGATGCGCGGGTTCCGGATCGAGCTGGGCGAGATCGAGGCACGGATGCTGGAGTGCCCCGGCGTGCGCGAAGCCGTGGTCCTGGCGCGCGAGGACCAGCCTGGCGACAGGCGCCTGGTCGCCTATTACTCCGGCGAGGCGGAGCCGTCGTCCCTGCGCGCGCATCTGGTGTCGGTCCTGCCCGGGCACATGGTGCCGGCCGCCCATGTGCGGATGGAGGCCTTCCCGTCGACGTCGAGCGGCAAACTCGCCCGCAAGGCGCTGCCGCCGCCCGGCGGCGAGGCCTTCGCCGCCCGCGCCTACGAGCCGCCGGTGGGCCCGACCGAGGAGGCTGTGGCCGCGGCCTGGGCCGACATACTCGGCGTGGAGCGGGTCGGCCGGCACGATAATTTCTTCGAGCTCGGCGGCCACTCGCTGCTGGCGACGACGGTCATCGGGGCCGTCCGCCGGCGGTTCGGCATCGGAGCGTCCCTGCGCTCGGTGTTCGAGGCGCCGACCGTGGCCAGCTTCGCCGCCCGCCTGGAATCCGGCGACAGGGACATGGCCTTCCTCCACACCTCCGACGGGCAGAGGATCGCCTACCAGACCTGGGGGGACGACGCTTCGGGCCCGGTCGTCGTGCTGCAGCACGGCTTCGCCACGAACGCGGCGTTCGACTGGGTCTTCACCGGCGTCGTGTCGGAGCTGAGGTCGCAAGGCCGTCGCGTGGTCGCGCTGGATGCGCGCGGGCATGGCGAGTCGGACAAGCCGCATTCCCCCGAACGCTACGGCCTGCAGCGGTCCGCCCTCGACATCCGCGAGCTGCTGGACCATCTCGGCGCCCGCGAAGCCGACCTCGTCGGCTTCTCGATGGGTGCCGTGGCGGTGCTGCGCGCAACCGCCGGCGATGCGCGCGTAAGGAGGCTGGTGCTCGCCGGCGTCGGCGAGGGCCTGATCCCCGGCGGCGGAGCAGAAGAGGCGTTTCCCGTCACCGACATCGTCGACGCGCTCGTGGCGGACGAGCCGGACCCGGCCGTCGATCCCGACGCGCTCTGGTTCCGCGACCTGGCGGACCGCAGCGGATCGGACCGCATCGCCCTGGCTGCCCACCTGTCGGCACCACCGCAAGGTGCTGTCCCACTGGCGTCGGTCCGGGTCCCGACGCTGATCGTCGCGGGCGAGGACGACCGCCTGGCGAGGCGGCCCGGCAGGCTCGCCGCTGCCCTGGCGGACGCCCGGGTCGCCATGGTGCCCGGGGACCATCGCACGACGCTGGCCGCCCCCCGCTTCAAGACCTGCCTGGTCGAGTTCCTTTGCCGGGGGCCGGGCGGATAGCGATGCGATCCCCTCGTCCACCATCCCGCAACGCCGTTTCGGACGCCGAGGCATAGAGGTCCACATGCTGCAAGACATCGATCGTCACCGGGCGGTCATCGCCTCCAGAACGGCGTATCCGACACGCGGCGGCACGTACCCGCACGTCGTCTCCGGCTCGGGCCCATACGTCACCTCGCAGGACGGCACGACCTATCTCGACGCGTCGGGCGGGTCGGGCTCGCTGATCTTCGGCCATGGAGACGCGGAAATGGTCGGCGTGCTCGCCGCCCAGGCCGGTACGCTGACGCTGTTTCCGTCCCGCAGCCTCGGCGTCGAGATCGTCGAGCGCTACATCGGCGAACTCGTCGATTTCGCGCCGGCCGGCCTCGACCGCGCGCTCACCTTCACCAGCGGCTCGGACGCGGTCGAGGCCGCGATCAAGCTGGCGATCCATTACCATTTCGCCTCGGGCCGTCCGGAGAGGGCCAAGGTCATAGGACGGCGCGGGTCCTATCATGGGAACACCCTGGCCGGTCTCGGCGCGGGCGGCTTCCTCGGGCGGCGCAAGCCCTATGAGAAGGCCCTGGGCCAGGTCGCGAAGGCCGCCTCCGCCCATTGCGCGGCCTGCGAGTTCGGCCATGCCGCCGGGGCGTGCGAGGTGGACTGCGCGAGTTCGATCGAAGCAGCCGTCCTGGCCGAGGGCCCCGACACCGTGGCGGCCGTCATCGTCGAGCCGATCGTCGGCGCCGCCCTGAGCGCGGCAGTGCCCGACACCCGCTACTTGGCCCGGGTCCGGGAGATCTGCGACCGCTACGGCATCCTTCTGATCTTCGACGAGGTGATGACCGGCTTCGGCCGGACGGGGCACCGCTTCGGCTGCGAGATCTGGGAGGTGATCCCGGACATCCTCGTCTGCGGAAAGGCGATGAGCGCCGGGTATTTCCCGCTCTCGGGCGTGCTGGCGTCCCTTCGCGTGGCCGAGGCGTTCGAAACGGGCGAGGGCCCGTTCCAGAACGGCCACACGCATGCCTGCAGCCCGGTCGGAGCCGCCGTCGGCCTCGAGGTGCTGAAGCGCCTGCGCGAGCCGGACCTGCTGGAGAACGTCCGCCGCCTGGGCGCGTCGCTGCGCGAAAGGCTGCAAGACGGCGACCTCGCGGAGGTGATCCGGGACGTGCGCGGCGAAGGCCTGATGATCGGCTTCGACATCCGCCGGCAGCCGGGGCACCGCCAGTCCCGGCCGGGCGAGGCGGCGGACGGGTTCCAGCGTGCGGCCCTGCGCCGGGGCCTGATCATCTACGCCAGCAGCGGCGGGGCCGGGACGACGGCCGGGGACCATGCCATGCTGCTGCCGCCGCTGACGATCGGTCCCGCCGAGATCGACGGGATCGTCGAGAGCCTCCTCGCCGCCGCGCGAGCCGTGATGCGTCCGGAGTGAGGTGGACAGGCACATGCCCGAAACGCAAACCCTCCCCCTCGCCGGCGGACGGAGCACGGGTTTCGTCCAATGGGGCGACCCGGGCGGCCAGCCCGTCATCCACCTGCACGGAACGCCGGGCTCCAGGCTGGAGCGCTATGTCGACGAGGCGGTGACGGCCTCGCTCGGCATAAGGTTCATCACCCTGGACCGCCCCGGCTACGGCGCCGCCGAACCCGTGCCGGGATGGACGCTGCTGGATTGCGCATCGGTGGTCGCCGGGCTCGCCGACCATCTCGGACTGGACCGCTTCAAGCTCCATGCGATGTCCGGCGGGGCGCCATACGCGCTCGCCACCGCCTGGGCGCTGGGGGACCGGGTGGCCGCCGCCGCCATCGTGGCGGGGCTGGGCCCGCTCGACAGACCCGGCGCGCTGGACGGGATGAGCGAGGAGAACGTCGCCGAATACGCGATCGCGCGCGCCGAGCCCGAACGGCTGGGCCGGTTCCTGTCCCGCAGGCGGACGGCGCCCGCCATGCCCGAGGCGGAGCTCGCGACGCTGTCACGCATTCCGGGCCTGCTGGACATGCTGATCGAGAACCACGGCGAGATGACGCGCCAGGGACAGGCCGGGACGGTCAGCGACCATCTGGCCGTCGTCGCCCCCTGGGGCTTCCGGCTTCAGGACGTCGCGGTGCCGCTCCATCTCTGGCACGGCGACCGGGACACCCTGGTCCCGATCCACCATGCCGAACACGTCGCGGCCACGGTCCCGCGGGCGGTGCTGCACCGCCGCCGCGGCGAAGGGCATTTCGACATGTTCGCGCGGCAGCGCGACGTGCTCGGCCTCCTCGCGGACCAGCCCTGGGCGGGCCGCGGGCCGGACGGCAGGTCCCCGCGATGACCGACATGACCGCGAAGCGCGAGATCCGGATCATCGGCAGCACGCCGACCCGCACCGCCGGGGAGACGGGGGAACGGTTCATCGGCCGCTTCAACGCCGCGGTGGGATGGGCCGACCGCGCGGGCTGGACCTCGGCGCTCATCTACACCAGCAACAACGCGCTCGACCCGTGGCTGCTGGCGCAGCTCCTCGTCCTGAACACCGGGAGCCTGAGGCCGCTGGTCGCGATCCAGCCGATCTATTCCCACCCGTTCACGGTCGCCAACCAGCTGGCGAGCCTGGCCGCCCTGCACGGGCGGGGCGTGGACCTGAACTTCGTCGCCGGCGACCATCCCCGCGACCGCGAGAGCCTGAACGACGCGGTCCCCCACGACGAGCGCTACGCGCGGCTCGGCGAATACGGCAGGATCGTCAAGGAGCTTCTCGGCTCGCCCCGGCCGGTATCCTTCGCGGGGCGGTACTACGCCGTGAAGAACCTTCAACTGGTCCAGCGGCCCTCCGCCTCGATCCGGACCGGTTTCCTGATGTCGGGCTCGTCGGAGGCCGCGCGGGACGTCGCCAGGGCGCTCGGCGCCTGCGCCATCCAGTACCCGGAAGCGCCCGGTGCCGCCAGCCACCGTGCCACGGAACCCGGACTGGAGCGCGGCGTCCGCCTGGGGATCATCGCCAGGTCGACCGACGCCGAGGCCTGGGACGTCGCGAACCGGAGGTTCCCCGCCGATCCCGACGGAGCGGCGATCCGCGAATACGCGAGCGGCGTCTCGGATTCGCGGTGGGTGAAGACGCTGCTCGACGCCTCGGCCCAAATCCGCAGCGGGGTCTACTGGCTGGGTCCGTTCAAGCATTTCCAGCGGAGCTGCCCGTATCTGGTCGGCAGCCATGCGGCGGTCGGGGCCGTGCTGGCGGACTACGTCTCGGCCGGATACCGGACCTTCCTGATCGACTCGCTGGAAACCGAGGAGGAGGCGCACGCGATCACGGACCTGTTCGGCGCCATCAGGCGAGGCGAGGAAGACGGGGAGGGGCCGGATGTCGACATCGGCGGGAAAGGCGGGAACTGATCTCACCGCCGGCCCCATCGGCAGGGGGCTCATCGGCATGGCCGTCCCGACGCTGGCGACGAGCATGCTGCAGTCGCTGCAAGGCTCGGTGAACGCGATGTGGGTCGGCCGGCTCCTCGGGGCGGATGCGCTGGCGGCCAGCTACACCGTCAACATCGTCCTTTTCCTGATGTCGAGCCTCGTGTTCGGCGTCGGCGTCGCGGCGATGATCCTCGTCGGGCAGAGCAAGGGGCGGGGCGATCTCGACGAGGCGCGGCGCGCCATGGGCGGGGCGGTCGGCCTGTTCGCGGTGGTCTCGACCGCGCTGGCGGCCTCGGCGTGGGTGCTCGCGCCGCTGCTCCTTGACGTCCTCGGGACGCCCGGGCCGGTCAAGCCCCTGGCGGTCGCGTATCTGCGCGCGGTCCTGGTGTCGACCCCCGCGGCCTTCGTCCTGCTGCTGATCATGATGGGCCTGCGGGGCGCGGGCGACGCGGTCACCCCGGTCTGGTTCATGGTCGCGCTGGTGGTCGGCGACGCCCTGCTCAACCCCGTGTTCATCCAGGGCTGGGGGCCGGTTCCGCGCCTGGGCATCGCCGGGTCCGGGGTCGCCACGGTGGTGTCGACCTATGTCGGGCTGGCAGCGATGCTCTGCACGATCTATGCGCGGGACCTGTCCTTGCGGCTGCGCGGCCGCGAATTGCTGTATCTCCGCCCGAGCCTGGCCTTGAGCCGCACGCTCGCCGCCAAGGGGCTGCCCATCGGGATGCAGATGGTGGTGGCCTCGACCGCGGCGCTGGCGATGACCGGCCTCGTGAACGCGCACGGCGCCACCGCCGTCGCCGCGTTCGGGGCGGCATCCCAGCTCTGGACCTATATCCAGATGCCGGGGACCGCGGTCGGCGCGGCGGTATCGGCGATGGCGGCCCAGAACATCGGAGCCGGGCGCTGGGACCGGGTTGGCGAGGTCGCACGCGCCGGCCTTCTGCTGGGCCTTGCGGTGACCGCGTCGCTCGTCGTCGCGGCCCTGGTCGCCGGACATCTCGCGATCGGCATCTTCCTGCCCGCCGGCGGCCCCGCCGCAACTGTGGCGCAGCACATCCTCCTCGTCACGGGCTGGGGCTTCGTCCTGTTCAGCGCGTCCACGATCCTGTCGGGCGTCGTCCGGGCCAACGGGGCGGTGATGGCGCCGCTGGTCATCGCCGCCGTGTCGATGCTGCCGGTCCGGCTGGGTTTCGCGGCCCTGCTGCAGCCTCATCTCGGAACCGACGCGCTGTGGTGGAGCTTCCCGCTCGGCTTCGCCGCGGCGCTTCTGCTGACCGGTCTCTACTACCGGTTCGGCCGGTGGCGCGCTTCGCGCATCGGGCCCGTGCGGAACCCGCCGCCGCCCGGGCGGGCGGACCTGGCGAGAGAGCCTCGCGACATGAAGCCCGGGCTTTCGTAGGTCGTGGGCGAACTCGCCAGAGGAGCCGCTCCGCCGGCCGAGCGATCCTTGTGGTCGCCGCCGTTGCGTCGATTGCCGATGGCGTCCAGAGCTGGGGCGCCCGCGTCGATGTCCCCGCGAGGCCTACCGGCTTGTTGGCCGCCGGCCTGCCGTCGGTGGCGCGTCCTCGCTCCCGAGGGCCCGGGTATGGTCGCAACAGTCATGGAAGGTGATGGGACGAGGCGTGTCCAATTGCACGTAGTCGACGGCGCCCATGACCATGTCGACCGTTTCGCCGTCGCTGCTTAGCGGAAACGTCAGGCGTTCGTAGAAGACCAGGGAAGGCAACGGATGGGGCGTGCAGGTATGGACGACGCGCCGTTCCTCCCGCGCGCGGGCATAGCTGCGCCGCAGCAGGGCGACGAACTCGGTCTGGGGCAGGTCGCCGAAGGTAAGGCCCGTATGGTCCTTTCCCCAGATGTCCACGACCCGGGTTCCGACCAGCCTGAGGCGGAAATCGTCGGGGAGCACGTCGGCCAGAACGATGTGCGGCAGCAGGGCGCGGAGATCCACCGGATCGATGTGTCGGCGTCCCGGCATCGTTCCGTCCGGCGCCAGCGAGCGGTAGTAGTCGTAAATGGACCTGAGCGCCGCGCTGGCGATGGCGGGCGGCGCCTCATCCTTCGGGCGCGAGGCCTCGCCATCGAGCCGCCCGGTCGTCACGCATGCGCCCGACGGCCCGCTCAGCAACGGTCGTTCACGGGTGCGCATGCGCTTGTCCCGCAGATGGGGCGACAGTCACCGCCATCGAGGTTGTCGACGGCGTGTCCTGGATGTCGGTGGATGGGACGAGATTGATCGTTTCGATCCTTGAACGCCGATGGAACGGTGCTGTCCGGCCAGATTGCCTAAGTGGTGCATCCGGCAAATCGTCAGAGATTGTTGTGTCCCGGCGCTGTTGAGGGGGTATGCGCATGTGCTTGGGAGCAGCGTCATGGTTGTTCGGCTTCGGGAACTGAGTGATCACGAGCGGGGGGAAGTGCAGCGGATC
>NZ_DASYHS010000250.1:0-8906 GCF_035998295.1 Arenibaculum sp.
GCGCAAGCGCGACTGGGAGAAGGAGACGATGGCGGCCATACGCGCGGCGCTGCCGCAGCTCCCCATTCCCCGCCGGAACGCGGTGCCGCCGCCCGCGGACAACGGCGACCCGGCGGTGGCGTGGTTCCGGGAATGGCACCATTGGTGCCTCAGGACCGAGCGCCTGTGGGCGCAGCGGACGGAGCGGGTCGACGAGCGGAACTACGATTCGATCCTGGAGGCGGCGTTCCGGCGGTCGTCCATGGCCGCCGACGCGCTGGCGGCGACCCCGGCCACAACGGTCACCGGTGCATTCTGCAAGCTGTGCGCCTTCGCCTTCTGGTCGCTCAACCAGGGCGACGAGCCGCCGGGCGAGGACGTGCTGGCGGTCTCCGCGCTGCTCGACCTCGACAGGCTGGTGCGCGGCGCGGAAGATGCGCCGCGGGCGTAGGGGCGCCGCACGGTGAAGCGGCGGGCCGGCGGTGCGGCCGGACGCTCCGGCCCCGATCCCAGGCCCGGCGCCGGGCGGCGGGCGAAGGGCCGCAGCAGCAGCGGCAGCCGGGACCAGTCGCGCCGCTCCAGGCGCAGCCAGGCGCGCTCATGCGCCCAGAACAGACCGATCTTCGTCATCAGCTCCAGCGCCGCGATCGAGGTGGCGCCCTTGATGCTGCCGGTCACGAGGTAGCTGACGATGAAGGTGTCGATCCCCGCGGTGACCCGCCAGCTCACCGCCTTCGCGATCGAGGCCAGATGCGAGCGCAGCGCGGCGCCGGCCCTCATTGCGGGTCTCCCGCGCCGGCGCCCGCCGCCGTGCCCGGCGCCGACGAGAGCGACAGGTGGATGCCGCACTCGGTCCTGCCGCGCCCGCGCCAGCGGCCGCTGCGGGCGTCCTCGCCCGGTGCGACCCGGTCGGTGCAGGGCATGCAGCCAATCGACAGGAAGCCGTCGGCCTCCAGCGGGTGGCGGGGCAGGTCGTGGCGGTCGAGATAGGTCACGACGTCGTCGCGCGTCCAGCCCGCCAGCGGGTTGACCTTGATCCGGCCGTCCGCGACCTCGAACGCCGGCAGTGCGGCGCGCGTCGAGCCCTGGTAGCGCTTGCGCCCCGTGATCCAGGCGTCGAACGGGCCCAGCGCGCGGGCCAGCGGCCGCACCTTGCGCAGCGCGCAGCAGGCGGCGTCGTCGCGCAGCCACAGCACGCCCTGCGCGTCCTGGGCCGCCAGCTCGGCCTCGTCCGGGCCGATGCTGCGCACGTCGCCGAGGCCCAGGCGCGCCAGCAGCCGGTCGCGGTAGGTCAGCGTCTCGCCGAACAGCTTGCCGGTGTCGATGAAGATCACCGGCACCGACGGGTCGACCGAGGCCGCCTGGTGCAGCAGCACCGCACTCTCCGCCCCGAAGGAGGAGACGAGCGCGATCCGGCCCTTGAGCCCGCCGGTCAGCACCGGGCGCAGCAACGCCTCGCCGCCGAGATGGCCGTACCGGGCCGACAGCTCCGCCGCCTCGGCCTCGATCCCCTGCGGCTCCGGCTCCTGCGCCGGCTCCTGGCGCCGGAGGGCCGCGGTCACGAGACACCCACCCCGGCGAGACGCCGCCGCAGGAGGGAGACCGGCGCCGCCTCGTCGGCCGCGCGCTGGTAGGCGATCGCGATCCGGCCGAGGGCGGCCGTCCAGGCGGCGGCGTCGCGGTCGTCCGGGATCGCCACCGTCGTGAAGCCGCAGCGCAGCAGGAAACGGTACTGGTCCGGCAGCGTGTGGCCGAGCGCGCGGATCTCGCCCGCGAAGCCGTGGCGCTCGCGCAGCTCGCGCGCGGTCGAGAAGCCGCGGCCGTCGCGGAACTTCGCGAACTCCACCGCGACCAGGGAGACGAGGCCGAGATAGGGGGCCACGTGCTCCGCCAGCTCGCCCGTGCCGAGCTTCACGCCGAGCGGGGCGGTGCGGGCCGCGAGATCGTCGCGCTCGGCCGCCAGCCGGGAGAGGGGGACGATGGCCGGACGGTCGGCCGGGACCGGCGCGCCGTCGGCGACGGTGTGCCAGGCGTCGGGGACGGGGCGTCCCTGCTGGTCAAGCAGCGCCATAGAGGGCCTCCTTGAACGGCGCGTGTCCGATGCGCCGGATGGTTTCGGTGAAGCGCTCGCCCTCGGAGCGCCGCGCGAGATAGGTGCGCACCACGGTCTCGACCGCGTCCACGATGCCGCCGGCGTCGAAGCCGGGGCCGGCGATCTCGCCCAGCGCCGCCTCGGGCCCGGCATCGCCGCCGAGCAGGAGCTGGTACAGCTCCTCGCCCTTCCGGTCGACGCCGAGGATGCCGATATGGCCGACATGGTGGTGGCCGCAGGCGTTGATGCAGCCGCTGATCTTGATCTTCAGCTCGCCGATCTCGTGCTGGCGGTCGATGTCGGCGAAGCGCTCCGAGATCGCCTGCGAGATCGGGATCGACCGCGCGTTCGCCAGCGCGCAGTAGTCCAGCCCCGGGCACGCGATGATGTCGGAGATCAGCCCCGCGTTCGCGGTGCCGAGGCCGATCGCCTCCAACGCCGTCCACAGCGCGTACAGGTCGTCCTGGCGGACATGGGCCAGGACCAGGTTCTGCTCGTGGCTGACCCGGACCTCGCCGAAGCTGTAGCGGTCGGCCAGATCGGCGACCGCGTCCATCTGCGCCGACGTCGCGTCGCCGGGGATGCCCCCGATCGGCTTCAGGCTGACGGTCGCGATCGCGTAGCCGGGCTGGCGGTGCGGGTGCAGGTTGGTCGCGGCCCAGCGCGCGAAGCCGCGGTCGCCGGCCTTCGCCTTCTCGAACGCCTCGCTGGCCGCGGGCAGGGCGGCGAAGGGCGGTGGGGCGAAGTGGCGCTCGATCTGCGCGACGACGGCGGGGTCGAGGGCGTATTCGGCGCGCGGCAGGCGGGCGTACTCCTCCTCGACCCGGCGCAGGAACTCGGCCTCGCCCAGCTCGTGGACCAGGATCTTGATCCGCGCCTTGTAGATGTTGTCGCGCCTGCCGTGCTGGTTGTAGACGCGCAGGATCGCTTCCAGATAGGCCAGCAGCTCGGATTCGGGCACGAACGCGCGCGCGGTCACCGCGAGGAACGGGCTGCGGCCCTGGCCGCCGCCGACATACACGGTGAAGCCGGTCTCGCCGCGCTCGTTGCGGGCCGCGATCAGGCCGATGTCGTGGGTGCGCACGGCGGCGCGGTCCTGCGGCGTGCCCGAGATCGCGATCTTGAACTTGCGCGGCAGGAAGCTGAACTCCGGGTGCAGGGTCGACCACTGGCGCAGGATCTCGGCGTAGACGCGCGGGTCGACGATCTCGTCGGCGGCGGCACCGCAGAAATGGTCGGTGGTGACGTTGCGGATGCAGTTGCCGCTGGTCTGGATGGCGTGCATGTCCACCTCGGCCAGCGCTTCCAGCATGTCCGGCACGTCGACGAGGCGCGGCCAGTTGTACTGGAGGTTCTGCCGGGTCGTGAAATGGCCGTAGCCCCGATCCCAGCGCCGCCCGATCTCGGCCAGCCGGCGCAGCTGGGTCGTGCTCAGCACGCCGTAGGGGATCGCGACCCGCAGCATGTAGGCGTGGAGCTGGAGATAGACGCCGTTCATCAGCCGCAGCGGCTTGAACTCGTCCTCGGTCAGCGCGCCGGACAGGCGGCGCTCGACCTGGTCGCGGAACTGGGCCACGCGCTCGAACACGAAGCGGCGGTCCAGGTCGTCGTAGCGGTAGACGCCGGCGTGGAGGTCGGCGGGGGCGTTCGTGGGGGCGTTTGCGGGGGCGGCGCCCGGATGGACCGATGCCGGCTGCTGCATGTGGGTCATGCGGGATATCTCCTGTCCCGGGGGCTTTCTGGGGGGCTCAGAGCGCGAAGCCGGCGGGTTGTTCGGCCTGCTTGCCGAGGTCGGGGCGGATGCTGGGGCCGAGCGCCTTGACCCGCTCGCGCATGTGCAACGGCACGGGCCGGCCGTCCACGACCGCCACGTCGATGGGGTAGACGTCGAGGACGAGCTGCGCCGCGACGTCCGCCTGGGCCGCCGCCAGCGCCGCGGCGATGTCGGCTGCGGCGAACACCTCGGCCTCCCCGGCGCGCTCGACCCAGCGCCGGCCGGCGCCGAGCCAGACCGCGAGGCCGTCGTCCAGCCGGCTCGCGCCGACGATCTGCAGGTCCCCCTTGGCTTTCACGAGCATGGCAAGTCCCTCATTCCGCCGCGGCCGGCCGGGCGGTCCTGGTGATGACGTCTTCGGCGGGGATGCCCATATGGACCCCCGGCACGATCTCGGTTTCGATCCCGGCGGCGCGCAGCGCCTCCAGCTCATGGCCGCCGGACGCCGGCGGGTCGCCGGGCATCAGGCGCGCGACGCGGTTGCCGGCCAGCGCCGCGGCCGCGGCAAGGGACGCCGCGTCGGCCGCGGGGCCGGCGAAGATGCGCCGCGCGTCGCGGCGGACATAGGGCAGGATGCGCGCGTCGATGGAGGCGTCGTGGACGACGACGTCGGCGTCCTGGATCACGCGCAGCGCCTTCAGGGTCAGCAGGTCCGGGTCGCCCGGGCCGGTGCCGACGAGCGAGACGCGGCCCATGCGCTCCTGGCCGTAGCCGGGGTCGTTGAGGGCGCGCAGCATCGCCGCGGTCGCCCCGGCCTCGTCGCCGGCCAGCACGCGGGCGGCGACCGGGCCGTCGACGACCGCCTCCCAGAAGCGGCGGCGCGCCGTCTCGTCGGCACGCGTGCTGCGGACCGCGCCGCGGAAACGGTCGAGCAGGACGGACAGCCGGCCAAGCTCCGGCTCCAGCGCCGCCTCCAGCCGCTCGCGCAGGCGGCGGACCAGCACCGGGGCCGCGCCGCCCGAGCCGATCGCGATCGTGATCGGGGCGCGGTCGACGACCGCCGGCATCAGGAAGCTGGACAGGTCGGCGCGGTCGGGGACGTTGACGGGGATGCCCCGCTCGCCCGCGAGCCGGACGACCGCGGCGGCCGTGTCGGCGTCGGCGCCATCCGCGAAGGCGAGGACGGCGCCGTCCAGGTCGGCGGCGGCGAAGGGGCGGCGGTGCACCGTCTCGGCCAGCGCCGCCAGTGCCGCGTCCGGTGCCGGAGAGACGACGCGTAGCCGGGCGCCGAAGGAGGCCAGCAGCCGCGCCTTGCGCAGCATGGACTCGCCGCCGCCCGCAAGCAGGACGACGCGCCGGTCCACGGCCAGGGATATGGGGAAGGTTCTGAGTGCCACGGAATGCCACCGCTCCAGTTCGTGAGGGGAGATTCGAAGACGGCTGCCGGCTTGTCGAGGAAAAATATAATTTCAACTAAAGAAATTTGTTAATACCGGGGATAGTGTAAAATGGAATATATCGTTTTATATCAGAGACTTGTGTGGGAAACGGCCGCCGGGCCGCCATTCGCCACGCGGGACGGTAAGGCATCAGCCATGCGTTATCCGCACGGTTCTGCGTGAAAAAACAGCTATCACATCGTCGTGATGTACATTAGGGTGCGGCCGACTCGCGGCTCAGCGGCCGCCCGCGCATGAGACAGAGGACTGCAAGGATGAGTGCCTTCGCCCAGGAGACGGTCACCAGTGTGCGCCACTGGACCGACAAGCTGTTCAGCTTCACCCTGACCCGCAGCCCGACCTTCCGCTTCGCCAACGGCCAGTTCGCGATGATCGGGCTGGAGGTGGAGGGCCGGCCGCTGCTGCGCGCGTTCTCGATGGCGAGCCCCAACTACGAGGACCACCTGGAGTTCCTGTCGATCAAGGCGCCGAACGGTGCCCTGACCTCGCGCCTCCAGCACATCCGGCCCGGCGACAGCGTCCTGGTCGGGCGCAAGCCGACGGGCACGCTGCTGCTGGACAACCTGCTGCCGGGGCGCACGCTGTACCTGTTCTCGACCGGCACCGGCCTGGCGCCGTTCCTGAGCCTGATCCGCGACCCGGAGCTGTACGAGCGGTTCGAGAAGGTGGTCCTGACCCACACCGTCCGCCACGAGGCGGAGCTGGCGCACCGCGACGCGATCACGGTCGGCCTGCCCGAGGACGAGTTCCTGGGCGAGTTCGTGCGCGGCAAGCTCGTCTACTACCCGACCGTGACGCGCGAGCCCTTCGCGACCGAGGGGCGGATCACCGACCTGATCCGCTCGGGCCGGATGGCGGACGACCTGGGCCTGCACGACCTCGACCCGGCCGAGGACCGGGCGATGATCTGCGGCAACCCCTCCATGCTGGCGGAGCTGAAGGGCATGCTCGAGGAGCGCGGCTTCCGCGAGGGCTCCGGGCACGCGCCCGCCGACTACGTCGTCGAGAAGGCGTTCGTGGAGAAGTGAGGGGCGGGGGATCGCTTGACGGTTCTTCGCCCGCCTCAGGTGCGTGATTCCCGGGGCTGCCAGGGATCGAGCAGTTCGATGCCGGCGCCTCGGAAATCGCGGATGTTGCGGGTCGCCAGGACCATGCCGTGACGTTCCGCCGTGGCTGCGAACAGGGTGTCCATCGCCGGCAGCCGCATTCCGCCGGCCGCTGCGCGCGCCATCATGACGCCCCAGGCCTCGGCCGCGGCGCGGTCGAGTTCCAGGACCCGTCCGGCAAACCGCTCCGTCAAGTCCGTTTCCATCCACAGCGTGAGCCGTTCACGCCGGCTGCCCTCGGGCAACCGTTCGATCCCGTGGCGGATTTCGGCGAAGGTGAGAACGCTGAGATGCAGCCGGTCTTCGTCGGTGGCGCTTATCCATGCCGTGACATTCGGGTCGGGCTCCGGCCGGATCAGCTCGGAGACCACATTGGTGTCGAGCAGGTAGTTCACAGCTCGATATCGCGCGGTTCGTCCCGGATGCGTTCGATCTCCACCCGCTCCTCGGCGAGCGGCGAGCGTGCGAAGAACTCGACGAGATCGCCGCGGCGCCGATTCCGGTGCTCCCATTCCCGGGCGGACACCACGACGACGGCCGGCTTTCCGTGACGGGTGACGACCTGCGGTCCCCGGGTCACGGCCTTGTCCACCAGCTCGCTGAAATGGGCACGGGCATCCCGCAGATGCCAGGTGTCAGCGTCCGACGAGTGCTCCGCCATCGTCTCTCTCCCGGCATCGCTCATAATGTACATCGTAGCCACTCTGGCCATAAATGTACATGGTCGCCCCTCACTTCCAGATCGGCCGGCCCAGGGTCGGGATGCCGTAGCTGTCCCACTTGCGGGTCACGAGGTCGACGACGTCCTGCTGCATCTCCAGCTTGACGCCCCATTCGCGGTGCGTCTCGGGCGGCCATTTGTTGGTCGCGTCCAGGCCGACCTTGCCGCCCAGCCCGCTCTCCGGGCTCGCGAAGTCCAGGTAGTCGATCGGCGTGCCCTCGACGACGGTGATGTCGCGGGCGGGGTCCATGCGGGTGCTGACCGCCCACATCACGTCCTTCCAGTCGCGCACGTCGATGTCGTCGTCCACGACGATCACCCATTTCGTGTACATGAACTGGCGCAGGAACGACCAGATCCCCATCATCACGCGCTTGGCGTGGCCGGGATAGGCCTTGCGGATCGACACCACGGCGATGCGGTAGCTGCAGCCCTCCGGCGGCAGCCAGAAGTCCAATATCTCCGGGAACTGCTGGACCAGCAGCGGCACGAACACCTCGTTCAGCGCCTCGCCCAGGACCGAGGGCTCGTCGGGCGGGCGGCCGGTGAAGGTCGAGAGGTAGATGGGGTCGCGGCGCATCGTGATCGCGGTGACCTGGAACACCGGGAACGGCTCGACCGCGTTGTAGTAGCCGGTGTGGTCGCCGTAGGGCCCCTCGTCGCCGTACTCGTCCAGGCTGACCAGCCCCTCGATCACGATCTCGGCCTGGGCCGGGACCTTGAGCGGCACGGTCTTGCAGTCCACCAGCTCGACCCGGCGGCCGCGCAGCAGGCCCGCGAACTGGTATTCCGACAGCGTGTCCGGCACCGGCGTCACCGCGGCCAGGATCGTGCCCGGATCAGCGCCGAGCACGACCGCGGCCGGCAGCGGCTCGCGCTTGCCCGCCGCCTGCCAGCGGTGGTGGTGCTGCGCGCCGCCGCGGTGCTTCAGCCAGCGCATCAGAGTGCGGTCGCGGCCCAGCACCTGCATGCGGTAGATGCCGAGGTTGAAGCGGTCCTCGCGCCGGTCCGTCGGCCCCTTGGTCACGACCAGCGGCCAGGTGATGAGGGGCGCCGGCTCGCCGGGCCAGCAGCTCTGGATCGGCAGCATCGACAGGTCGATGTCGTCGCCGGTCAGCACCACGTCCTGGCACGGCGCGGAGGACACGGTCTTCGGCTTCATCGCCAGCACGGTGCGGGCCAGCGGCACCATGCCCAGCGCCTCGCGGAACCCGCCGGGCGGCTCGGGCTGGCGCAGGAAGGCCAGCGTCTCGCCGACCTCGCGCAGGCCGCCGGGCTCGCGGTCCATGCCCCAGGCGACCCGCTCCACGGTGCCGAACAGGTTGATCAGCACCGGCATGGAATAGCGCCCGCCGTCCGGGCGCACGACGTTCTCGAACAGCACCGCCGGCCCGCCCTCGGCGAGCAGGCGGGTGTGGATCTCCGTCATCTCCAGCACGGGGCTGACCGGCTCGCGGACCCGGACGAGGCGTCCCGACCGCTCCAGGCGGTCCATGAAGTCGCGCAGCGAGGAATAGGGCATCGGGGTCCGTGTCCGGAATGGGCGGGGCCTAACAATCGATGCCCCGCGCGCGGCGTCAAGTCTTTCGTCTGGGTTTAATTCCCTCTCCCTGCGGGCCCACAGGGAGAGGGTTAGTTTTTGGAGAGCATGCGCCAGACCGTGGTCTCGCGCAGTTCCCGGTCCTCCAGGTCCAGGGTGGTCGGCACCGGGTAGCGGGCCAGCGGCTCCAGCCCGTCCTTCGGCAGGTAGGCGCGGCCGGGGTCGCCCAGGACGACCGTGCAGCCCCGGTGCGCCAGCTCGCGGAACCACGCGGTCGCGCGCTCGGCCATCGGG
>NZ_DASYHS010000144.1:0-2999 GCF_035998295.1 Arenibaculum sp.
GATGGAGGATCAGCTCCCACACCACGCCCATCGCGACCAGCAGCGAGACGTAGGGCACGAACAGCGCCGCGCGCAGCCAGGGCCGCCACCGCCCGGCCCCCTCGGCCGCGATCGCGGCGGCGAGCCCGCCCAGGACCGACCGCGGCGTCACCAGCAGGAAATACAGCGCGCTGTTGGCGACCGCGCGCAGCACGCCCGGGTCCGCCAGCACCGAGGCGTAGTTGTCCGCCCCGACCGGGGCCAGGTCCCGGTAGCCCAGCCGGTAATCGGTGAGGGAGAAAGCGGCGACGGCCAGCAGCGGCACGAACACCGAGGCGCCCAGCATCAACAGCGCCGGCGCCGCGAAGGCGGGCGACGGCCCCCTCATGTCGCGGAAATCCTCATCCAGTCCCTTATACCCGGGTTCGCGGGAAGCGTGCCTCACGCGCCCGCCGGCGTAAAGCCTTCCGACCCCCGGAGTGGACCGCCCGCGAGCCGCGGCGCGGCGACAAGAACGGTGCGAGACCCGACAAACGGCGAGGTCTCGGGTCGCCCAGCACCGCCACCGCCCCCGTCCCCGGCACGGAAAGCCGCAGGGCCGGTCTCAGGTCGCGTACCGGACGGAGTCATCCAGCCAGCCTTTCGCCCCAAGGACGTCCCAAGCCAGCTCGATCTGTCGTGGTGAGAACCGCTTCTTGCGGTCGCTCCAGGCATGGACCGCCCCGATGGCCGCCTCGGGCGAATCGGCATCCTCGTTCTTCGCGACCCAATATACGGTGGCCAGCAGCTCAAGGCCGAAGGGCGTCTCGAAGCCTTCGACCAGATCAGCCACACGATCGAAGCGAGCCTTGGTCTCGGGATGGTCGGCCAGAAAGGATCCGGCATCCTCGGCGGCGCCCGGCACCAGTTCCAGCAGCTTGTCCGGCACGTCCCCGCCATCGGCATAGCCGGAGACCAGATGGCCCTCGATCTTCTTCAGGACGTGGCGCAGGTTCTCGGCATAGGGTCCATAGGCCGCCTTGACGTAGCGCAGGCGCAGATCCTCCCCCGCCTCCTGCATGAAGTACATGAGCTTGTGGACCTCGATCAGACTGACGAACGGATCCATCAAGCCGCCGAGGTACCGATGCATCAGCCAGACCAGGGCGGCACGGCCGGCAGTCATTTTCGGCACGTCGACACTGCGCGCCATCGTCGCAGGATCCGGCGCGCCGTTCGGCTGGAACACGAGGACCTCGACATCGCGGAGACCGTCCAGCGCCGCTTCGATCCGAGGGCGCACTTCGGACCAGTCGAGCCCTCCGAGACCGGACCCGAGCGGCGGGATCGCAATGGACCGGATGCCCCGCGCCCGGATCTCCGCGGCCAGGGCATCCAAGCCCGCATCGATGTCCTCCATCCGGCTCTTGCCGCGCCAGTGGCGTTTGGTCGGGAAGTTGATGATGAACTTCGGGTTCGTCATCGTGCCGGTCTCGAACACGAACATCCGGCCGGGCTGCACCGCGTTGCGGGCGCAGGCGATCTCGTAGGCCTTGAAGTTCCGCGGAAAGGCGTTCTTGAACTGCAGCGCGATGCCGCGCCCCATGACGCCCACGCAATTCACCGTGTTGACGAGGGCTTCCGCATCGGCCGCGAGAATGTCGCCGGTCGTGTATCTGATCATCGCGGGCTCCTCAATAGTACCAGTCGCGCCTGATCTCGACGCTCGGCCGGTGCGGTGCGCCATGAAGCGCAGCGGCCGCCCGGGCCGCAATCTCGTCCGAGACAACCCCGATCCTGCGAACCAGGGTCCATGGGAACGTCCCGTGCAAGAGAAACTCCGCCTGCTTTTCTTCGCGGCAGGATACCCAATTCCGGGCGTCCACGGCTTGCCAATTCACGTCGCCCAAATCCGCCAGCGACGCCCTGAACTGGCAGTAGTAGGCGGCCGCATTCGACAGGGAGAATGCCCAGCGGCGGCCCTCCCCGTCTGCCCATCCGACCACCTCCTGCATATCGGCTTCAAGATGGACGATCGGACCCTGACCTCCCCGGTACGCCAGTTCCGAATGGTTGGCCTGATGCAAAAGGTAGAGCATTACCGAACGCGGGCAGAAGTAAAAAGGCACGTAGTCGGCGACATGGTCGCCGGAATGGCAGGTCACGGGCAGTTCCAGCCGCCGCTTCTTCAGCTTGCCCATGCCGATGGTGACTTGCGGCCCGCCCTGGGCAATCACCGCCGCATCCGAGATCAGTTCGCCGGCCGCGATGATGGCCGGAAGATTGTCCACATGGGTAATGTGATAGATCTTGGGGTGTTGCGGCGGGGAACTCATGCCGGCATGCCTCTCGGGTTCGCAGCGAGATCACGGTCGGCCCATTTCGGGGTAGCCGTCCCGTACCCATTATAGACGAACCCCTCGATCGGAGATGCCGCCATGATCTCTAACCGCTTGCCCGTTGTTTCCGAGGTGATCGCCGAGCATCGCGGCCTGGCAGTGCTCCGCATCCTGCGCGCGGCCGGCCATAGCGCCAACGATTCCATTCTGATGGACGTGCTCCGCCGCTACGGCATCGCATCGACACGCGCCGTCGTCAGAGAGTGCATCGAACGGCTCAAAGAAGCCGGACTGGTGACCACGGGTTTCTTCGAGCGCGTGCTGGTGGTTACCCTGACCGAGCGCGGGGAGGACATCGCCTTGGGGAGAACGACGGTTCCGGGCATTCTGCACCCTTCGCCGGATTGCGAGTACTGAAGGACCTGCCGGAGGGACGTCAGCCGCCGCCGCGCACCCGGCCGCAGGCCGCTCCGTCGGCGTCGAAGGCGAGCCAGCCCTCGGGGCCGGGCGCGACCGCGAAGGCGTCGGGCGGAAGGATCGCGCAGGGACCCGGCAGGCGCAGCGAGACCTGGGCGCCGCCGGGGGTCGCGGCGCGCAGGATCGTCTCCGCACCCAGACGCTCGACCCGCCGGGTCGAGAGCGGAACGCCCGGCCCGCCGGCGAGCACGCGGCAGCGCTCCGGGCGGAACGCGATCCAGGCCG
>NZ_DASYHS010000184.1:0-22091 GCF_035998295.1 Arenibaculum sp.
CTGGCGGAGGCGCTGGAGATCGGACAGACGAAGACCGGCCGCGCCACCCAGGCCCTGCACACCTTCTACGAACTGGGGGACGGCTCCTACCTCGCCTTCTTCGAGGTCCCGGACGGTCCCTTCGACTTCAAGCCGCAGCACGACTTCGACCTGCACATGGCGCTGGAGGTCGATCCGGACACGCTGGAGCGGATGCTCGCCGCGGGCAGGGAGCGGGGCATCGAGACCCGCGGCGTCGCCGACCACGGCTTCATCCGCTCCATCTATTTCCGCGACCCCAACGGCTACGTCATCGAGCTGACGGCCAGGACCGGGGGAGAGGACGGCCGGATGGACCCGCGGACCAACGGCGCGCGGGCGCGTCTCGACCGCTGGCAGCGGGAGAAGGCCGGGGCGGAGCCGGCCCGGTAGGACCGGCCGCCCCTGCCCTTCACGTCACCAGCACCGTCGAGCCGGTGGTCGTCCGGCTCTCCAGCGCGCGGTGGGCGTCGGCGGCGTCCTTCAGCGCGAAGGTCTGGCGCAGCTCGACCTTCACCATGCCGGTGCGCACCGCCTCGAACAGCTCGGACGCGGACGCCTCCAGTTCGGCGCGGCTGGCGATGTAGTGGAACAATGTCGGCCGCGTCAGGTAGAGCGAGCCCTTGGACGCCAGCGTGTTCGGGTCGAGCGGCGCCACCGCGCCCGAGCTCTGGCCGAACAGGACCATCAGGCCGCGCGGGCGCAGGCAGTCCAGGCTGCCGGCGAAGGTCGCCTGACCGACCGAGTCGTAGACGACCGGCAGCCCCTTGCCCCCGGCGATCTCGCGTACCCGCTCGACGAAGTTCTCGCGCGTGTAGACGATCGGGTGCTCGCAGCCGTTCGCGCGCGCCAGTTCCGCCTTCTCGTCCGAGCCCACGGTGCCGATCACCGTCGCCCCCAGGCCGCGCGCCCACTGGCACAGGATCGTGCCGACGCCGCCGGCCGCCGCATGCACCAGGACCGTGTCGCCGGCCTGCACCCGGTAGGTGGAGCGCAGCAGCATCTGCGCCGTCATCCCCTGCAACATCAGCGCCGCCGCCCGGCGGTCGTCCAGCCAGTCCGGCAGCTTCACGAGCCGGTCGGCCGCCATGACCCGCTTTTCGGCGTAGGAGCCCATCGGCCCGCTCGCATACGCCACCCGGTCGCCCGGCTTCAGGTCCTCGACCCCCGGGCCGACCGCCTCGACGACGCCCGCCCCTTCCATCCCCGGCACCGCCGGGAACGAGGGGATCGGGTAGAGCCCGGTCCGGTGGTAGACGTCGATGTAGTTCAGCCCCACCGCGGTCTGGCGCAGCAGCGCCTGCCCCGGTCCCGGCTCGCCGACCTCGATCTCCTCCCAGGCCAGCACCTCCGGCCCGCCGGGCCGGTGAAAGCGGATCGCGTGCGCCATGACCCCGTTCCCCCTCTTCAGCGCTTCAGGTTGGCGGAAAGGAAGTCCGCCGTGCGGCGGTTCGCGAGTTCCGCCGCCTCGCCGTTCCAATGCGCCCCGCCCGGCCGCGCGAAGGCGTGGTCGACGCCGGGATAGACATGCGCGGTGATCGCCGCGACCTTACCTACCGCCTCCAGGATGCGCGCGCGCGCATCGGGCGGCACGTACTGGTCCTTTTCCGCGAGATGCATCAGCAACGGCCGGGTCACGGCGGCGGCCTCGTCCAGGTTCTTCTCGATCGCGACGCCGTAATAGGCGACGGAGCAGTCCGCGTCCGACCGCGTCGCCATCAGGTAGGCGAGCTTGCCGCCCAGGCAGTACCCGATCGTGCCGACCCGGCCGGAACAGCCCTCGATCCCGCGCAGATGGTCCAGGGTCGCGATCAGGTCCTCGACCCCCTTCGTCTCGTTGAAGCCCTTGTACAGCTCGAAGGCGCGCGCCCATTCCGCGTCGGTCTTGTCGGTGATCCGGATGCCGGGCTCCTGGCGCCAGAACAGGTCCGGGCACAGCGCGACGTAGCCCTGCTCCGCAAGCCCGTCGCAGAGCTCGCGCATCACGTGGTTGACGCCGAAGATCTCCTGGATCACGACGAGTCCGGGATGCGGGCCCGCGCCCGCGGGCCTGGCCAGATAGCCGGCGAAGCTGCCGCCGTCGGAAGCGGCGATCGTGACGTCCGTCATGGCGCGCCTTTCGTTCGTTCTCGGGATCGGAGACGGAACGATAGCCGCACCCTTCCCGGCTGTCACGATGCCGCGATCGGCAGTTCGGATCTTTCGTGTCCCAGCAGCCAGTGCTTCGTTACCAGGCCGCCCTGCCCGGAATAGCCGCCTTCCCTACCGCCGGCGGCGAGGACCCTGTGGCAGGGGATCACGATCGGGATCGGGTTGGCCCCGCAGGCCCCGCCGACGGCACGTGCCGCCGAGCCCAGCTCGCGCGCGATCTCCCCGTAGGAACGCGTGCGCCCATAGGGGATCGCGCTCATCGCCTCCCAGACGCGCAGCCGGAACGGGGTGCCGGCAGGCCGCAGCGGCAGGTCGAAATCGGTGCGCCGGCCGGCGAAATACGCCTCGATCTGGCGCGCCGCCTCCTCGAGCACGGGGTCCCGGCCTTCCGGCGCCACCGGTCCCCAGCCGAGCGACGTCAGCGCGCCGTTCGAGGCGGTCAGCGTCAGCGGGCCGAACGGGCTATCGATCGTGATCCTGGCCATGGGTCAGCGTCCCTCCACAGGTTCGCCCAGAAGCCGGCGGAGCGCGTCCGGTTCCGTCACCGGCGGCGAGCAGGTCTGCGCCCGACAGACATAGCCGGCCGGCCGGCCCTGCACCAGCCCCTTGCCCCGGGCCGGATGGGCCTCGGGCAACCCGGTCCCCGGGGCGACGACGCTCAGCACGCGGTCGGGCGACGGGCTGGCGCGGACCGCATCCAGAAGCGCCTCGGTCTCCGGCGCGCCGCGCTCGCCCACGATCACGACCTGGCATCCGCCGGACAGCAGCTCGACCGCGTTCAGCAGCGTCGCCAGCGGGAAGAAGTTGCGGGTCAGCTCGCCCGAGAAGGCCTCGGCCACCGCCTCGGCCCGCTCGCGCCACGCGTCCTCGCCGGTCAGCAGGTACAGCCGGGCGAGCACGCCGGCGATCGTCCCGTTGCCGGACGGCACCGCGTTGTCGGCCGCCGACTTCGCGCGCACGGGCAGCCGTTCGCCGTCGTCGGCGGTGAAGAAGTAGCCGCCGCCCTCGGCATCCCGGTAATGGCGGTCGAGCACGCCGGTCCAGCCGCGGGCGTGCTCCAGGTAGCGGGGTTCGCCCGTCGCCTCGTGCAGCGCCAGCGCGGCGCGCGCCATGTTGGCATGGTCGTCGAGGCTGGCGGGATGGCGGGGCGTGCCGCGCCGCCAGCTATGGACCAGCCGCCCGTCGCCGCCGTCCAGGTGCCCGACGACGAAGTCGAAGGCCCGGGCGGCGGCCGCGATCCAGTCCCGCTCGCCGAACGCGAAGCCGGCATCGGCGAGCGCCGCGATCATCAGCCCGTTCCAGTCGGCCAGGACCTTGTCGTCCCAGCCCGGCCGCATGCGCCGCTCGCGCGCCCGCCACAGCACCGCGCGCAGCCCGGCGAGCCTCGCCTCCTCCGGTGCCGGCAGCTCGGGCCGCCCGGTCCGGTTCAAGATGCTGACGCCTTCCCAGTTGCCGCCGGGGCGGACGTCGTAGACCTCCTTGAAGAAGCCCGCGTCGGGGCCGAGCAGGGCGTCGATCTCGTCCTCGGACCAGACGTAGAACCGGCCCTCGACACCCTCGCTGTCGGCGTCCAGCGTGCTGGCGAACGCCCCGCAGGGCGCGCCGTCCGCGTCCTCGGCGATCATCTCGCGCAAGACCCAGCCGACCGTCTCGCGGACCCGTTCGGCATAGAGCGGCTCGCCGGTGCCCCTCCAGACCAGCGTCAGCAGGTCCACGAGCTGCGCGTTGTCGTAGAGCATCTTCTCGAAATGCGGCACCAGCCAGCGCTCGTCCGTGGAGTAGCGCGCGAAGCCGCCGCCGAGATGGTCGTAGATGCCGCCCCGGCACATCGCGGTCAGCGTCGTCTCGACCGCCGTGCGGTAGGTCGCGTCGCCGCTGCGCAGCCAGGCCCGCCACAGCAGCTCGAAGATGCCGGGCTGCGGGAACTTCGGCGCCCCGCCGATGCCGCCATGGACCGGGTCGACCTCGCGTGCGAGGCGTTCGGCCACCTGGTCGAGCACGGCCGGCTCGATCGGCCCCGCGGGCCGGCTGGCCGACAGCCGGGCGAGCCCCTCGCGCAGGGCGGCGACGTTGCCGGCGACCTTGTCGCGCTCGCGCCCATAGGTCGACGCCACGCCGCGCAGCACGTCGGGAAAGCCCGGGCGGCCCCAGCGGGCGGCCGGCGGGAAATACGTGCCGCCCCAGAACGGCTCGCCGTCGGGCGTCAGGAACATCGTCAGCGGCCAGCCGCCCTGCTGGCCGAGCAGCGCCAGCGCCTGCTGGTAGACCTGGTCGAGGTCCGGCCTTTCCTCCCGGTCGACCTTGACGTTGACGAACAGCGCGTTCATCAGCGCGGCCGTCTCCTCGTCCTCGAAGCTCTCATGCGCCATCACGTGGCACCAGTGGCAGGCGGCATAGCCGACGGACAGCAGGATCGGCTTGTCCTCGGCGCGCGCCCGCTCGAACGCCGCCCCGCCCCAGGGCATCCAGTGGACGGGGTTGTCGCGGTGCTGCAGCAGATAGGGGCTCGTCTCCCCCGCAAGCAGGTTCCGGCCCGGTCCGTTCGCGGTCATGTCGCCTCCCTCCGATGGTGCGGGCGCCGGGAATGTCTGGCGTGCGCGGGGCCGGACCCTGGGAGTGGTGCGCGTTGCGCATGCGCACCCCATCTGTAGAATGTGCCCGCCTCGCCCGCGGGCTCAATCCCGAATTCCAACCCGTCTTCCGAGGGAGCTCCACGCATGAAAGTCACCATCGACATCGACTGCACTCCCGACGAGGCCCGGCAGTTCCTCGGCTTGCCCGACGTCAAGCCGATGCAGGACGCCTTGATGCAACAGATGCAGGACCGTCTCGCTGCCAACCTGCAGGCGATGGACCCGGAAACCATGATGAAGACCTGGCTCCCCGCCGGCATCCAGGGACTGGAGCAGGTGCAGAAGATGTTCTGGTCGCAGATGGAGGCGGCGCTGGGCAAGAAGGAAGGGCACCGCAAGTGAGCGAACGCAGAACCGACGATCCCCGTCCCTACTTCCAGGCGCATGTCTTCTGCTGCACCAACCGGCGGCCGGACGGGCACCGCCGCGGCTCCTGCGCCGCGCGCGGCTCGGAGAAGCTGCGCGACTACATGAAGGCGCGGGCGAAGGAGCTCGGCCTCGCGCAGACGCGCGTCAACGGCGCCGGCTGCCTGGACCGCTGCGAGCTGGGACCGGTCGTCGTGATCTATCCCGAGGGGGTCTGGTACACCTACCAGACCCGCGAGGACGTCGACGAGATCCTGCAGGCCCATCTCGTCGAAGGCCGGCGGGTCGAGCGGCTGATGCTGCTGCCCGGCCAGACGGAGCCGCGGGACCTCGCCTCCGCGCAATGAGCGCCGATACCGTCTTCGCGCTCGCCAGCGCACCCGGCCGCGGCGGCGTCGCCGTCCTGCGCGTCTCCGGCCCGCGCGCCGGCGCCGCGCTGGAGGCGCTGTGCCGCCGCCCCCTGCCCCGGCCGCGCGAGGCGGTGCTCGCAGGCCTCGTCGACCCCGGTACCGGGGAGGCGATCGACAGGGGCCTGGTCCTGTGGTTCCCCGCGCCGCGGAGCTTCACCGGGGAGGACGTCGCCGAGCTGCACGTCCATGGTGGGCGTGCCGTCGTCTCGGCGTTGGTCGAGGCCCTGTCCGCCCTGCCCGGCCTGCGCCTCGCCGAGCCGGGCGAGTTCACGCGGCGCGCGTTCGAGAACGGCAAGCTCGACCTGACCGAGGCCGAAGCCGTCGCCGACATCGTCGCGGCCGAGACCGCGGCCCAGCGGCGCCAGGCGCTGCGCCAGCTCGACGGCGCGCTCGGCCGGCTCTACGAGCGATGGCGCGACCGGCTGACCCGGGCGCTCGCCCATCTCGAAGCGGACATCGACTTCCCCGACGAGGACCTGCCCGGCGGCGTCGCCATGGCCGTGCGCCCGGTGCTGGCCGGCCTGGCCGCCGAGATCGCGGGCCATCTCGACGACGGGCACCGGGGCGAGCGGCTGCGCGACGGCGTCGCGGTCGCGATCCTCGGCGCGCCGAACGCCGGCAAGTCGAGCCTGCTCAACGCGCTCGCCCGGCGCGACGTCGCGATCGTGTCCGAGCGGGCGGGCACGACCCGCGACGTGGTCGAGGTCCATCTCGACCTGGGCGGCTGGCCGGTGACGCTGGCCGATACCGCCGGCCTGCGCGACGCGACCGACGAGATCGAGGGCGAGGGCATCCGCCGTGCGCTCGACCGGGCGGAGAAGGCCGACCTGCGCCTGGCGGTGTTCGATGCCACCGCGCTGCCGGCGCTCGACCCACGGACCCTCGCCCTGCTCGGCCCCTCGACGATCGCGGTCGTCAACAAGGCCGACCGGGCGCCGGGCCTGGATGCCGGCGCCGCGGTTCCCGGGGCCCTCGCCGTCTCGGCGGCGACCGGCGCCGGGCTGCCGGCCCTGCTGGAGCGGCTGACCGGGATGGTCGCGGACGGCCTGGATGCGGCCGGCCCGCCGGCCCTGACCCGCGCGCGCCACCGCGCGGCGCTGGAGGACTGCCGCGCCGCTCTGTCGCGCGCGCTGGACGCCCCGCTGCCGGAACTGGCGGCCGAGGATGTCCGCCTGGCGTCCCGCGCTCTCGGCCGCATCACCGGCCGGGTCGACGTCGAGGACCTGCTGGATGTCATCTTCCGGGACTTCTGCATCGGCAAGTGACGCGGGCCGGTGTTTCACGTGAAACGTCGCGTCCCGGCCCGCGCCGTCTCCGGCCTTGACGCGGAGCCGGGCATCGGCCAGCATCGGCTCCGTCCAGGGGAGCCCCGATAGGGGGCTGAGAGTCCGCCGGCCTACGGGCGACGCGGAGACCCTTCGAACCTGATCCGGATCGTACCGGCGTAGGGAGGGACGAAGGCGTCGCGTAGCGTTCCCCTGCCGGGGCTCGTGCGGCCGCCCCTTCTCCTCGCGGCCGCCCGGATTTCCGCTGCAGGAGATCCATGATGCCCGATACCCGCACCACCTCCCCCGAGGTCTCCGTCTCTACGGGGACGTTCCCGAACTCGCGCAAGGTCCACGTGCCCGGCCGCCTCCATCCCGACGTACGGGTCGCGATGCGCGAGGTCGACCTGTCGCCGGGCGCCGGCGAGCCGCCGGTCCGGCTCTACGATTCCTCCGGCCCCTATACCGACCCGGCCGCCACGATCGACGTGACCGCCGGGCTGCCGCCCTTGCGCGAGGCGTGGATCCAGGGACGTGGCGACGTCGAGAGCTACGAGGGCCGGGCGGTGCAGCCCGGCGACAATGGCCGCCGCGCGGCAGAGGCCGGGTGCCTCGCGCGGTTCGCGACCGGCCGCTCGCCGTTGCGTGCGGCCGGCGGCGGGGCCGCGACCCAGCTCGCCTACGCGCGCGCCGGCATCGTGACCGCCGAGATGGAGTATGCCGCGATCCGGGAGAACCTCGGCCGCGAGGCGGCGGCCGAGTGCCCGCGCGACGGCGATCCGCTGGGTGCGGCCCTGCCCGGCTTGGTGACGTCGGAATTCGTGCGCGACGAGATCGCCCGCGGGCGCGCCATCCTACCCGCCAACGTCAATCACCCCGAATGCGAGCCGATGGTGATCGGGCGGAACTTCCTGGTGAAGGTGAACGCCAATATCGGCAACTCCGCCGTCGCCTCCTCCGTCGCGGAGGAGGTCGAGAAGATGGTGTGGGCGATCCGCTGGGGCGCGGACACGGTGATGGACCTGTCGACCGGGACCGACATCCACGACACGCGGGAATGGATCCTGCGCAACGCCCCGGTGCCGATCGGTACCGTGCCGCTCTACCAAGCGCTGGAGAAGGTCGGCGGTCGGCCCGAGGACCTATCCTGGGAGGTGTTCCGCGACACGCTGATCGAGCAGGCGGAGCAGGGCGTGGACTATTTCACGATCCATGCCGGGCTGCGCCGTGCCCATGTCCCGCTGACCGCGGGCCGCGTCACCGGCATCGTTTCGCGCGGCGGTTCGATCATGGCGAAGTGGTGCCTGGCCCATGGACGGGAGAGCTTCCTCTACGAGCGGTTCGAGGAGATCTGCGGGATCCTGCGGGCCTACGACGTCAGCATCTCGCTGGGCGACGGCCTGCGGCCGGGCTCGATCGCGGACGCCAACGACGCCGCCCAGTTCGCCGAGCTGGACACGCTGGGCGAGCTGACGCAGGTCGCCTGGCGCCACAACGTCCAGGTGATGGTCGAAGGACCCGGCCATGTTCCGATGCACAAGATCCGGGAGAACATGGACCGTCAGTTCGCTGTTTGCCGCGAGGCCCCCTTCTATACGCTCGGCCCGCTGACCACCGACGTGGCGCCGGGCTACGACCACATCACCAGCGGCATCGGTGCCGCGATGATCGGCTGGTTCGGCACGGCGATGCTATGCTACGTGACGCCGAAGGAGCATCTCGGCCTGCCCGACCGCGACGACGTCAAGACCGGCGTCATCACCTACAAGATAGCCGCCCATGCCGCCGACCTGGCGAAGGGCCACCCGGCCGCGCGCGAGCGGGACGATGCCTTGTCGCGGGCGCGGTTCTCCTTCCGCTGGAACGACCAGTTCAACCTGGCGCTCGATCCCGACACCGCGCGCCGCTTCCATGACGAGACGCTGCCCGCGGAGGGAGCGAAGCACGCCCGCTTCTGCTCCATGTGCGGGCCGAAGTTCTGCTCCATGAAGATCACGCAGGAAGTGCGGGAGCAGGCGGCCGGGATGTCCGGCTGAACGCGGGCGTTTCACGTGAAACACTCCCGGTGACCAAGCCCCGGCCGGAACCCCGTTCGGCCGGGGCGCTGGCCGCCGGCCGGCTGTGACATCCTCACGCGGCGCCGGTGCGCCGCGCCGGACGCTTTGACGCCGGGCGCCCGACACCATACATTGGCGCCCATCATGTGGAGATACGACGTAATCGTGGTCGGCGGCGGCCATGCGGGATGCGAGGCCGCCGCCGCGGCGGCGCGCATGGGCGCCGAGACGTTGCTGATGACCCATCGGGCCGATACGATCGGCGAGATGTCGTGCAATCCCGCGATCGGGGGGCTCGGCAAGGGCCATCTCGTGCGGGAGATCGACGCGCTCGACGGGGTGATGGGCCGGGTGATCGACCGTGCCGGCATCCAGTTCCGCATGCTGAACCGGAGCAAGGGCCCCGCCGTCCGTGGCCCGCGCGCCCAGGCCGACCGCCGCCTCTACCGCGAGGCGATGCAGGACGTGCTGCGGGCGCAGGACAACCTGACCATCGCGTCGGAGGCCTGCGAGGACCTGGTCCTCGGCACCGACGGCAGCATCGCCGGTGCCGTCGGCGCGTCCGGCGCCGTCTGGCGGGCGGGTGCTGTCGTCATCACCACCGGCACGTTCCTGCGCGGCATGATCCATATCGGCGAGGAGCGGATACCGGCTGGCCGGGTCGGCGAGGCGCCGTCGCTCGGCCTCGCCGCGACGCTCGCACGCTGCGGCTTCGCGCTCGGCCGGCTCAAGACCGGGACGCCGCCGCGCCTCGACGGCCGCACGATCGACTGGTCCGGGCTCGAGGTGCAGCCCGGCGACGACCCGCCCCCACCCTTCTCCTACCTGACCGACCGCATCACCACGCCCCAGGTCCCCTGCCACGTGACCTGGACGACGCCGGAGGCGCACGCCCTGATTCGGGCCAACCTCCACCGCGCGCCGATGTACAGCGGCCAGATCGAAAGCGTCGGCCCGCGCTATTGCCCGTCGGTAGAGGACAAGGTCGTCCGCTTCGCCGACAAGGAGCGCCATCAGATCTTCCTCGAGCCCGAGGGGCTGGACGACCCGACCGTCTACCCGAACGGCATCTCGACCTCGCTGCCGCGCGACGTGCAGCTCGCCGTGCTGAAGACGATCCCGGGACTTGAGCGCGCCGAGATGGTCCGGCCCGGCTACGCGATCGAGTACGACTACGTCGACCCGCGCGAGCTGAAGCCGACGCTGGAGACGCGCCGCCTGCCCGGCCTGTTCCTCGCCGGCCAGATCAACGGCACCACCGGCTACGAGGAGGCCGCCGCGCAGGGCCTGATGGCGGGCATCAACGCAGCACTCCTCGCCGGCGGGCGGCCGGACGGGGACTTCGTGCTCGACCGGGCCGATGCCTATATCGGCGTGCTGATCGACGACCTGATCACCCGCGGTACGACCGAGCCCTACCGCATGTTCACCTCGCGCGCGGAGTATCGTCTGCTGCTGCGGGCCGACAATGCCGACCAGCGGCTGACGGCCAAGGGCATCGCGGTCGGCTGCGTCGGCACGCCCCGCGCCGACGCCTTCGAGGCGAAGATGGCCGCCCTCGATGCCGCGCGCACGCTCGCCTCGTCCCTGCGCGCGACGCCGAACGAGCTGGCGCAGCGTGGCCTCGCCGTCAACCATGACGGCGTGCGCCGCAGCGCCGCCGACCTGCTGCGCCATCCCGACCTCGACCTCGCCCGCCTGGCCGCGATCTGGCCGGAACTGGCGGCGCTGCCGCCGGCGGTCGCCGAACAGCTTGAGATCGACGGCCGGTATGCCGGCTATCTCGAGCGGCAGGACGCCGACATCCGGGCGTTCCGGCGCGACGAGGCGCTGGCGCTGCCCGACGACCTGGACGTGGAGGCCATCGGCAGCCTGTCGGCGGAGATCCGCCAGAAGCTCGGCCGCGCCAAGCCGGCGACGCTGGGCGCCGCCGCCCGCATCCCCGGCATGACACCGGCGGCGCTGGTCGCCCTGCTGCGTCACGTGAAGCGCCGCGATGACCGTCTCAGCGCGTGACCCCGGCCTGGCCCGGGTCGCGGAGGCGGTACCTGGTGTTTCACGTGAAACACTGGATCGCCTCGCGGCCTATCTCGCGCTGCTGGAGCGCTGGCAGCCTCGCATCAACCTGGTGAGCCGCACGACGCTCGCCGAGGCGGGCACCCGGCATTTTCTCGATTCGGCCCAGCTCCGCCCCCTGCTGCCCGAGGGTGCCCGGGTGCTGGTGGATCTCGGCAGCGGCGCCGGCTTTCCCGGGCTCGTCCTCGCCATGCTCGGCCTGCCCGACGTCCACCTGATCGAGAGCGACGGGCGCAAATGCGCCTTCCTGCGCGAGGCCGCGCGCGTCACCGGCACGCCGGTCACGGTGCACAACCGCCGGATCGAGGCGGTGCCAGCTTTCGCGGCCGACGTCGTGACCTCGCGCGCGCTGGCGCCGCTGGACGATCTGCTGGCCCTGTCCGAACCCTTTCTCGGCGCTGCCGGCACCGCCCTGTTCCTGAAGGGCCGGCAGGCCGAAGACGAATTGACCCTGGCAAGACGACACTGGAGAATGCAGGCCGAGATGATCGACAGCATCACCGAGCCCGAGGGCAGGGTCCTGCGCATCCGCGAGGTCGCCCGTGCCTGACACGATCGCCGCCCCGCCCCCCGCCCCCCGTGCCGCCCATGAGGCCAAGATGTCCCGTGCCCGCGCCCGCGTCATCTCCATCGCCAACCAGAAAGGCGGCGTCGGCAAGACCACGACCACCATCAACCTCGCGACCGCGCTGGCCGCGACCGGCAAGCGGGTCCTGATCATCGACATGGACCCGCAGGGCAACGCCTCGACCGGGCTCGGCATCGACCGTCACCAGCGCGAGCTCGGCACCTACGACGTGCTGTTCGCGGAAACGACGGTCGAGGAGGCGGCGGTCGCGACCCATGTCCCGAACCTGTCGGTCGTGACCGCAACGGTCGACCTGTCCGGCGCCGAGATCGAGCTGGTCAACGCCGAGCGGCGCGAATACCGCCTGCGCATCGCGCTCGCCAACAGCGCGCTGAACTTCGACTACGTGCTGGTCGACTGCCCGCCGGCGCTCGGCCTGCTGACGCTGAACGCGCTCGTCGCCTCCGACGCGGTGATGGTGCCGCTGCAATGCGAGTTCTACGCGCTGGAAGGCCTCAGCCACCTGATCCGGACGATCGAGCGCGTGAAACGCGCCTTCAACCCCGGGCTCGACATCCACGGCGTCGTGCTGACCATGTACGACAAGCGCAACAACCTCTCGGACATGGTCGCGGCCGATGTCCGCGGCTTCTTCGGCGACAAGGTCTACGACACCGTGATCCCGCGCAACGTCAAGGTCTCCGAGGCGCCGTCGCACGGCAAGCCGGTGCTGATCTACGACCTGCGCTGCCCCGGCTCGCAGGCCTATATCCACCTCGCCAGCGAGGTCCTGAAGCGTGAGAAGAAGAGGCTGACCGCCTGATGGAAGAGAGCAAGCGCCGCAGCAGCCTCGGCCGGGGCCTCAACGCCCTGTTCGGCGAGTCGATCGAGGAGACCCCGGCACCGGAGACCCCGCGGAACCCGCGGACGATCCCGATCGAGTTCGTGCATCCCGGCAAGTTCCAGCCGAGGAAGCGCTTCGACCAGGAGGCGATCCAGGCGCTGGTCGAGTCGGTGCGCGAGCGCGGCATCCTCCAGCCGCTGCTGGTCCGCCGGCATCCCGACGCGCCCAGCGACTACGAGATCATCGCCGGCGAGCGCCGCTGGCGCGCCGCCCAACTCGCCGGCCTGCACGAGGTGCCCGTCGTCGTGCGCGAGCTGAGCGACCGCGAGGCGCTCGAGATCGCCCTGATCGAGAACATCCAGCGCCAGGACCTGACCGCGCTGGAGGAGGCGGAGGGATACCGCCGCCTGATGGAGGAGTTCGGCTATACCCAGGAGAATCTGGGCCAGTCCGTCGGCAAGAGCCGCAGCCACGTCGCCAACATGCTGCGCCTGCTGGCGCTGCCCGAGCCGATCAAGGCCCTGGTTACGGAAGGCCAGCTCAGCGCCGGCCACGCTCGCGCGCTGCTGGGCGTTCCCGACTCGGTTTCGCTGGCGCGCGCGGTCGTGGACAAGGGCCTGAACGTCCGCCAGACCGAGAAGCTGGCCCGCGACGTCCAGTCCGGCCGGCCGCCGCGGGCGGCTTCGTCGGCCTCGGTGCCGGCGAAGGACCCCGACACGGTCGCGCTGGAGCAGGAGATGACGAACCGCCTCGGCCTCAAGGTCCGCATCGAGCCGCGAGGGCAGGGCGGCACGCTGGCGATCGAGTATGGCGACCTCGACCAGCTCGACGAGGTGCTGCGGCGCCTGAGCGAGCCCGTGGACACGGTCTGAAGGAACGGCGGCCGTTCTCCGTACCGCGTGCAGGGGCCCGTGGCGCGGCGGACGCTCACACTCCCCAGGCCGCGCGCACGCGCGCCCTGATTCCGCCCAGGCGCTCGACGGGCTCGTTGGCGAAGACGAAGCGCAGATAGCGCCCGGCGCGGTCCGGAGAGCCCCAGCCGGTCATCGGCGTCGCGGCGATGCGGCCCTTGTCGAAAAGCAGCCCGGATGCCTCCGCCGGCCTCATGCCGAGCTCTACCGTATCGATCAGCAGGGACCAGCCGCCATCGGGGCGGACGACGGGAAGATCGGACATCTCCCCCAGGATCAGGTCGCGGCGCGCCTTCCACTCGGCCGTCGCCGCGGCGATGCCGTCGTCCGGCGCGGTCAGGGCGGCCACCGCCCCGGGCATCGCGATGCCGACCTGGCACACGACGTTGGTCAGGCCGACGAGCCCGATGGCGTCGATGATGTCCTTCGGCCCGACGGTCCACCCGACGCGCCAGCCGATCATGCGGTATTCCTTCGACACGCAGCCGATGGTGACGGTTCTTTCCGCCAGCCCGTCGAGGCCGGCCGGATGGATGACGGGTTCGCCGTTGAAGAGGATGCGCTCCATCGCCGCGTCGTGCAGCAGCCATGCGCCGGTCCTGCGCACCGTTTGCGCGATGGCGTCCCATTCCTCCCGGGTATGGACGATGCCGCTCGGCATGGACGGGCTCATCGTCAGCACGGCCTTGACCTTCCCGCCTGCCGCCTTCGCCAGCTCCTCCAGGTCGAGCCGCCAGCGGCCGTCGACCACGCGCAGGGGCACCAGCTTGGGCAGGCCGCCGGCGAGGCGGATTCGATTGAGGAGGCCCGCATAGGCGGGGTCGGTGATGATGACCTCGTCACCGGGCTCGAGCATGGCGAGCAGCGCGTTCAGGATGCCCGAGAGCCCGCCGGCCGAGATCACGCACTGGGTCCTCCAGTCGTAATCCACGCCGGTATCGGCCGACACCCGGGCGGTGGCGGCCTGGCGCAGCGCGTTGGTCCCGACGAAGGGCAGATAGCTGTTGGCGTCGTCGCGATCGATGGCGGCCCTGGTGGCCTCGAGTGCTTCCCTGGGTGGTCGGAGGTCGGTATCCAGGTTCTCGAGCCGCAGCAGCTCGCCGTCAGCGGCGGCGTCGGCCGCCTCGCCCATCCTGTCGACCCCTATGCCCGGGATGTCCTTGAGTCTCGATACGCCCACGCCCCGCCTCCCATAGCATGCAGTTCCTGCAATTGAATGCATGCGTATGGGCTGCGGTCAACCCGGTTGCCGCTCAGGGCCGGGAAAGGGCCGGCCGGAGCCGGAAGGGAGGAGAGCGTGCGGCCCCGAAGGCCGGCGGTAGCACCTACGGTCCCAGCCGGTAGCCGCCCGCCTCGGTCGTCAGGATCTCGGCCCGCGACGGATCGGGCTCGATCTTCTGCCGCAGGCGGTAGACATGGGTTTCCAGCGTGTGGGTGGTGACCCCGTCGTTATAGCCCCACACGTCGCCCAACAGCGCCTCGCGCGCGACGACCCGGCCGGCGGCGCGGTGGAGATGGGCGAGGATCGCCGCCTCCTTCTCGGTCAGGCGGATCTTCCGGCCCGTGCGCTCGTCCAGCAACAGCCGGGCGCCCGGCCGGAAGACGTAGGGACCGATCGCGATGCCGGCATGCTCGTCCCGCTCGAGCTGCGCGCGCAGGCGCGCCAGCAGGGCGCCGACCCGGAACGGCTTCGCGACGTAGTCGCTGGCGCCGTCTTCCGGGCTGCCGGCCGGGCCGCCTGCCGGGTCGTTGGTGGCGGTCAGCATCACGATCGGGCAGCGAACCCCCTCCTGCCGGAAGCGGCGGCACAGCTCGCGGCCGTCCATGTCCGGCAGGCCGACGTCCAGCAGGACCGCGTCGAACGGACCCCCGCCGAGCAGCGCCAGCGCTTCGGCCGCGCTGGCGGCCTGCGCGATCGACACCTGCCCCAGGAGGTGAAACTGCTCGGCCAGCGATTCGCGCAGCGCCGCGTCGTCGTCAACGAGGAGGATCTTCTTTTCGGGCCTCATCCCTTTTCCCAACCGCAGAGGGAGCAGTCCGTTCCGGCCGCGATCCTATCACGGGCCCGGCTGCGGATGCATCCCGCCGCGTGCGGGCCATGCCGCCACGTCCACATGGCCGATGACGGCCCGCAATTCGCCGCGCGAAATCGCCCGGCGCCGCCGGTCGCACCATCCCGCCACCTCGGAGGCGGACAGGCCGGCTCCGGCCGCCGCCTCGCCATGGAACCCCACCAGCGCGTCCAGCACGCCGGCCTCGGCCGGGCCGAGCCGCCAGTCGGCCTCCGCCGTCCGGACCTCGAACCCGGCCGCCGCCAGCAGCCGGGCGCAGAGTTCGGGCGCGGACGGGCCGAGTGCCGGACCGAAGCCCTTGTCCACGCCCTGATGCGCATCGAGCGCGCGCAGGACCGCGCCGTCCCCGGGATCCTCCGGCTGCCAGGCGACCCTTCCGTCGACCGAAAGCGCGAACAGCACCGGCAGGCCCGCCTGCGCGACGGCCGCGACGAGCCGGTCGAGCCACTGCGCCGACACGAGGTCGAGCAGGGCCGACGCCGTGACCCCGTCGAAGTCTCCGAGCGCCAGCGCCCCCAGCCCCGATGCGAGGTCGAGCCGCAGGGTCTCGTACGGCGCCGGCGCGGCCCTGCCCGCCATCTCTCCCGGGATCGCCGCCAGCATGGCCGGATCGCCGTCGACCAGGGTCCAGCGCTGGGCCGGACGCCCGAGGCGCGGCGCGAGGTGGCGCAGGTTGGCGCCGGTTCCGCAGCCGAGGTCGAGCAGGCGGGGCGCCGCCGGCAGCCGGGCGGCGAAGGCGCCTTCCGGGCCCGGGGCGCGGGCGCGGGCGTCGACCGGCTCGCGCAGGCGCAGCCAGCCGGGATCGAAGCTCGCCGCGGGCTCGCTCATGCCGCCTCCAGTTCCGTTTCGAAGCGCTCGACCTGGATCGGCCAGTCCGGCAGCGCGGCACCGGTCCGCAGCGCTCCCGCCCGCAACGCCGCCAGCCGCCCGCGATCGGCCAGCAGCGCCCGCAGCGCATCCGCCAGCGCGGCCGGGTCGCCCGGCGGCACCAGCGATCCCGCCTCGGCCGGCACGGTCGAGGGGATGGCTCCCGCGGTCGTGGCGACCACCGGCAGCCCGTGGGCCAGCGCCTCGGCGAACGCCATGCCGTAGCCCTCGTACCAGGAGGGCAGCACGAACAGGTCGGCCTCGCGGTAGTGCCGGCCGAGCGCTCCCGGCGGCTGCTCGCCGACCAAGTCGATCCGGGCTTCGAGGCCGGCGGCGGCGATCGCGGCCCGCAGCCCGGCCACCGTTTCCGGGTCGCGGGTCAGGCTCCCGACGCAGCGCAGCCGCCAGTCCGCCCGCCCGAGCCGCGACAGCGCCTCCACCAGCACCGCATGTCCCTTGCGCGCGGTCACGGTCGCGACACAGAGCAGGCGCAACGGCCCGTCCGGTGCCGGGGCTCCGGGGGCCGGCCGCGGGTCCGGAGCCGGCGTCCCGGGAATGACGGTGCCGATCCGTCCGGCCGGCACGCCGAGGTCGCGCAGCACGCCGGCGGTGTAAGGGCTGGTGCACAGGACGCGGTCCATGCGCGCCAGCAGGTCGAGCTCGACCCGGCGCAGCGCCGCCGCCTGCGCCTCCGGCAGGCCCGTCTCCAGGAACAGCGGATGATGGACCAGCCCGACCGTCCGCAGCCGCCGCAGCGCCTCGGCCGGCAGCGCCGCCAGGCCAGGCAGGGCGAGACCGTCGATGACGGCCCGGGCGCCGTCGGGCAGCCCGTCGAGCACGGCCTCGGCCCCGCGCATCGCCGGCCCGTCGACCAGGGGGTAGGGTCCCGGCAGCTCGTGCACCCGCACCGTCCGGCCCCGCGCCCGCAGCCCTTCGACGATCATGCGGTCGTAGACGTAGCCGCCGGTCACCTGGTCGATGCTGCCGGGCACGATCCAGTGCAGCGCGCCGGTCACGGCAGGGCGGCCTCGTAGCTTGCCCAGGCGACGTGCGACTCGTGCAGCGTCACCTTCATCGAGGCGAGGCCCCCGTCCCCGCTCCCGTCGCGGGTGGCGGCGGGGCCGAGCGCGCCTTCGGCGATGCGGGCGGCGATGCGGCGGAAGATCTCCGCGCACAGGAACTCGGTCGTGGTGTTGCGGCCGCGGAAGTCCGGCTCGTCGTCGAGGTTGCGGTAGTTCAGCGGCTCCAGCACCTGCCTGAGCACGGCGAGCGCCCGGCCGATGTCGACGACGATGCCGTCGGCGTCCAGCTTCGCGCGCCGGAACTCGACGTCGCACACGAAGGTCGCGCCGTGCAGGCGCTGGGCCGGACCGAAGACCTCGCCGACGAAGCTGTGGGCGATCATGATGTGGTCGCGCACGGTGACGGAATACATGGGTTCCCTTCTCCTTCGGGCGGTCAGTAGCGTACGAGATGGCACAGCGCGCCGGCCGGCGTGCCGGCCAGCCGCGCCATCGCGGCCGGCAGGTCGGCGAAGGGGCTCTCGCCCGTGACCAGCGCGTCGAGCCGCTCGCAGGCCAGCAGGTCGAGGGCCAGGGCCAGCCGGTCGGCGTGGCTGCGGCGCGCGCGCATGGACGGCGCCACCTCGCCGACCTGGCTCGACACCAGCCGCAGCCGGCCGGGATGGAACCACTGGCCGAGCGGTGCGGGCACGAGGCGGTCGCCGTACCAGCTCGCCTCGACCACGGTGGCCTCGAAGCCGGCGAGGCCGAGCGAGGTCGCGAGCCCGGCGGGATCGCCGCTGGCATGGATCACCAGGTCGCGTCCCCCGCCGGCATCCTCCGGGCCGGCGAAGCCGACGCCCAGCGCCGCCGCCACCGCCGCGCGTCCCGGATCGGTGTCGACCAGCACCACATCGGTCCCGGGAATGCGCGCCGCCAGCCACGCCGCGAGGCAGCCGACCACCCCCGCCCCGACCACCGCGATCCGCGCACCCACCGCCGGCAGCGCGTCCCACAGCAGGTTCACCGCGGTCTCGGCATTGGCGGCCAGCACCGCGCGCCCGGTCGGCACGGCATCGGGAACGGGCAGCACGGCCGCGGCCGGGACGACGAACCGGTCCTGGTGCGGATGCAGGCAGAACACGCGCCGGCCTTCCAGCGCCGGCGGCCCGCGCTCCACGATCCCCACGGCGGCGTAGCCGTACTTGACCGGGCCGGGGAAGTCGCCGTCCTGGAACGGGCAGCGCATCTGCGCGTGCAGCGCCGGCGGCACCCGGCCCCGGAACACCAGGCTCTCGGTGCCGCGGCTGATGCCGCTGGCGAGCGTGCGCACCAGCACCTCGTCCGGGCCGGGCGGGGCCAGCGGCGCGGTGCGCAGCTCCCCGCGTCCGGGCTCGACGACCCAGAACGCGGTCGCGGCCTGGGCGCTGCCCGTCACGGGCCCTCCCCCAGCACGCAGTCGAACAGCACGTCGGGGCCGAGAAGAAAGCGGCGCGTGCGCGGCCTGAGGCCGAGGTCGACCGTCGCCACCTCCGGCAGCATCAGCCCGGGCCGGCCCGAGCCGAGGATCAGCGGCGCCACCGTGACCTGCAGCCGGTCGAGCCGCCCGGCCTCCAGGAACCGCGAGACGGTGATGCCCCCGCCTTCCACGAAGATGAACCGCAGGCCCCGCTCGTCGAGCGCGGCGAGCACGGCGGCGAGGTCGAGGCCGCTCCCGGCGCGCGCCACGCCGACGACCTCGGCCGCGCCCAGGCGCTCGCCGGGCCGGCAGCGGTCGTGCGCGCACACCAGCAGCGTCGGCGGCGCGCCCGGGTCTCCGGCGAAGACCGCGTAGTCCGGGCCGAGCCGGCGCTCGGTGTCGAGCACGACCCGCACCGGGCTGTCGCCGAGGCAGCGCCGCACCGTCAGCAGCGGGTCGTCGTGGCGCACCGTTCCCGCGCCGACAAGGACCGCGTCGGACAGGGCCCGCATCCTGTGATTGTGAACGACGTCCTCGTCGCCCGTCACCCACTTCGAGGCGCCGCAGCTGGTGGCGATGCGCCCGTCCAGGCTCTGGCCGAGATGGGCGACGACGTAGTTGCGGCCGGCGGCGGCTGCGACGAGGGGCAGGTACAGCTCGCAGAGCGCCGCCGCGTCCGGGTCGGTGCAGTCCCAGCTCCCGTCGGCATGGACCCGTAGGGTCCTGTCGGCATCGACCCGTAGGGTCCTGTCGGCATCGACCCGTAGGGTCCTGTCGGCCAGAGGGACCCGTGGGGTCCCGTCGGCCGGCACCCCGGGCATGCCGCCGCGTGATGCGGCCCGCAGCGCGAGCACGGCTTGCCACGGCCCCTCTTCGAGCGGCCTGGAATTCGCTTGTTCGGATAGGCTCATCGTGTCCATTGCGATTTCCAGTGATCATGGCACGATTTACGCCGTTGACCAGCGTCGCGTCGGGTATTCCAAAGAAACGCTGGTCGAATCGGCGATCGGACCCAGATCCATGGCCATGACCGATGCCCCGATCAACGACGTGCCGACTCGAAACGCGCGATGGCGCGGCCGGTTGCTCGCGAGCGTGGCCGGGCATCTCCTGGCCGGCGCCGTGGCGGTCGTGCTGGCGGCCTGGCTCTTCCGGTACCTGGGCGGCCTGCCGGCGAGCGTCCCCGCCGCGGCGTTGGCCACCTACGCGCTGGTCGCGGCCGCCGGGCTCACCGGGCTCGGCGCCCACGCCCCGCTCGTCCGCTTCGGCCCGGCGAACCGCATCACCCTTGCGCGCGGCGTGCTGACCAGCTTGGTCGCGGGCGCGATCCCGGCCGCGGCCGGGATCGGCACGCCCATGGTGTGGGCGCTGTCCGGCGCGGCGCTGCTGGCGCTGATGCTGGACGGCGTCGACGGCTGGCTCGCCCGCCGGGCGGCGGTGTCGAGCGGCTACGGCGCCGCCTTCGACCACAACGTCGACACCGTCGCGATGGCGACCCTGGCCGTGCTGGTCTGGCGGCTCGGCGACGTCGGCGCGTGGGTTCTGCTCGTGGGGGTGCTCCGCCCGGCCTATGTGCTGGCGGGGCTCGCGGTGCCGGCTCTGGTGGCTCCCCTGCCGCCGAGCAACCGGAGGCGGGTGGTGTGCGCGGTCCAGACGGCCGCCCTCGTCGCCTGCCTGACCCCCGTGCTGTCCCCGCCGCTGAGCAGCATTGCGGCCGGAGGTTCACTTGCGCTTTTGATTTTCTCCTTTTCGGTTGATACGGTCTGGTCGTTGCGCAACCGGACTGCCCGGACCCACTGAGGGACGGTGAGGCAATTGGATTCGAACGAGAACGACCCGACGACCCCTTCCCTGCGTGCCGAGATCGAGGCGCGGCTCTCCCCGGCGATCGACCACGTGGCGCTGCGCGCGGTCGCGCGCGCCGTGGCCGAGCTGAGGCGCGGCGACCCCGTCGTGGTCGCCGCCTCCGGCGGCGCCGTCCTGCTGCGCACCGTGGAGGGCGTGACGGATGACGACCTCGCGCGGCTGAAGGCGCTGGCCGGCGCCGTGCCGAAGCTCGCCGTGACCGGCATGCGCGGCCAGGCCCTCGGCCTGGAGGTCGGGACCGGTGCGGCGGCCGTCCTCCTCTCCATGCGCGGCGGCCTGCCGGCCGAGCGGATGCGTGCCCTCGCCGGGCCGGATGTCCCTGCGGTCGCTTCCACTCCCCTCGCCGGCCTCGCGGTCGAGCCGGTGGACGGCGAGGACGGGATCGCTGCCGGCATCCTGCTGGCCAAGCTGGCGCGGCTGCTGCCGGCGGTGGCGGCGGTGGCGTTGCGCGATGGCGGCGACCCCGCCGGCTTCGCGGCCGCGAACGACCTCGTCCCGGTGCGCGCGGGCGACGTCCTCGACTACCATACCCATGCCGCCCGGACCCTGGCCCTGGTCGGCGAGGCCCGCGTGCCGCTGGAGGATGCCGAGGCGACGCGCGTGCTCGCCTTCCGGCCCGCCGACGGCGGGATCGAGCACCTGGCGATCGTCATCGGCGAGCCCGACCCGGCCGCTCCGGTGCTGGTGCGCATCCACTCCGAATGCTTCACCGGCGACCTGCTGGGCTCCCTGCGGTGCGACTGCGGCGACCAGCTCCGCGGCGCGATCGCGGAGATCGGGCGTCGGGGGGCCGGGATCGTGCTCTACCTCGCGCAGGAGGGGCGCGGCATCGGGCTCGTCAACAAGCTCCGCGCCTACCGGCTCCAGGACACGGGCTTCGACACCGTCGACGCGAACGAGCGTCTCGGTTTCGATGCGGACGAGCGCATCTACCTGCCCGCGGCCGAGATGCTGCGCCAGCTCGGATTCGGCGCGGTCCGGCTGATGACCAACAACCCCGACAAGCTGCGCCAGCTCGCGCGCTGCGGCATCCAGGTCGCCGAGCGCGTCCCCCATGTCTTCCCGGGCAACGGCCACAACGAGGCCTATCTGCGCACCAAGGCGGAACGCTCCGGCCACCTGTTCTGAGGGCGGCAGGATCGGCCGTCCCGGCAGCTTTTGCCGGGGTTCCGCAAGGCCCGGACGAGGCGGGGCGCCGCTTCGCGGGCTGGCACGGATGTTGCGATCCCCTCCCGAAGCCCGCCGGGAGGACCCGTCCATGTCGATCGCCCCGAACGCCGTCCCGAAACCCTCCTCGGCCGCCGCCATGGTCGCCGCCCCGCAGACGTCGAACCTGTACCGGGAACAGGCGATCCCCGAGTCGCCGCAGTCGAGCCTGTCCTTCTGGGACCTGCTGGACGTGATCAACCCCCTCCAGCACATCCCCGTCGTCGGCACGATCTACCGGGCGCTGACCGGCGACGAGATCTCGACCCCGGCGCGCGTGGCGGGCGGGACGCTGTACGGCGGCGTGGTCGGGTTCGCCGC
>NZ_DASYHS010000245.1:0-23020 GCF_035998295.1 Arenibaculum sp.
CTCCTGTCCGCATCGCTCGCGGTCGGGAGGTTGGCGGAAGTGCTGGACGCGCCGGTCCTGCCGTTGCTTTTCGACTTGGCCATGCTGTGGCCCGCCATCGCCGTCTCGGCCAAGCGTTGGCACGACCGCGACAAGAGCGCGTGGTGGATGCTGATCGGCCTGATCCCGATCGTCGGCAATATCTGGGCGTTGGTGGAAACCGGCTTCCTGCGCGGCACGTCCGGGCCGAACCGCTTCGGCCCGCCGCCGGCCGGAACCTGAGGGTCAGGCGGCTCGGCGCAGGCAGACGGCGCGGGCACCTCCCAGATCCGAGGTCAGGACCTGGAAATGAAACTCCGCCCCCGTGTCGAGGTGGTCGAGATCGTCGATCTGCACGCTCTCGACGTCGAACGGGAATTCCCGGGCGTCCTCGCGGCACACCAGCCGACCCGCGCGGGCCTCTTCATCGACATGTACGATCCGTCCGATCCGCATTTCTTCCGTTCCTCGTCCTCCAGCCCCGGCAGGGGCACGTAGGGGCGGCCCGTTCGGATGAGACCGGCGAGGTGCCCCTTGCCGGAAACGGCCCGTGCCGCGGTGGCCGGCAGGAATAACATTCCGCAGGGGCGAAACAGGAGCGGGGAAGAATACTTACCGCCTTGGGAGTAACCCGGATTGCCCGCTCAGCCCTGCCCTGAAGCGTTGATCGACTTCCAGATCAACTCGACGGCGAGGATGACCAGCAGTCCGAGGATAATGACATCGAAGGTCCTGCGGCTCAGCGCACGGCCCACCCATGCGCCGAGCGGCATCAGTGCCAATACGGGGACGAGCGCTATCAGGCCCTCGACGAAGCGCGGCCAGGACATGATCCCCGCAACGGCCAATGCTGGAAGCTGGGTCAGCGAGAACAACAGGAACATTGCCGAGACGGCAAAGATGTGGGCCTCGCGCTCCAGCCGCAAGGCATGGATGAAAGTCACGCCAATCGGAGACGAGATCCCGGTCGCCCCCTGCAGCATTCCGGCCGCGGCCCCGGCGACGGGCGCCAAACCCCGCCCGGCGTCGCCGCTGAGACGAAAATCGGTGTGCAGGACCTGCAGGCCGACATAGGCCACCACCAAGAGGCCGAGCACCAGCGACAGGCTGCGTTCCGGCACCGCCGTCAGCAGCCAGGTGCCGATGCCGATCCCGAAGATGCCGGCCGCAAGGAGCCGCTTCAGAAAGCTCGCGCCCCGGGCATGGGAGCGGTGCTGCCAGACCTGCCAGGCATTGGTCACGATGAGGGGCACCGTCAGGACGGCGATCGCGTGAGGGACCCCGAACGCCGTCGCCAGCATGGGCATGGCGATGATCGGCAGTCCCATGCCGGTCGCCCCCTTCACCATTGCGCCGGCACCGAGCGCAAGCCCGATCAGGGCCAGGGTTTCCATCTGGATCGCGCCCATGCATTCCATCCGAAAGTAAATGAGCAGTTACGTATTATACATCGGAATTTACGGTTGACACAGCCTGACCTGCGCGTGTCCACTGGCTTAAGTAACTAATTGGTTATTGGTGGGCCATGCGGATCGCGTTGTGCAACGAGGTGCTGCGGGACATGCCGTTCGAGCGGCAATGCGCCTACGCTGCGGCGCTTGGCTACGACGGGCTGGAAGTGGCACCCTTCACCCTGGCCGACGATCCGCGGACGCTCACCGGGCCCCGTGCCGCGGAAATCCGACGGGTGGCTGCGGACCACGGGCTGCGCATCACCGGCCTGCATTGGCTGCTCGTCGCGCCCGAGGGGCTTTCGGTGACCGAGGCCGACGCCGGTGTCCGCGCCGCGACGCTCGACATGATGCATCGTCTGGTCGATCTGTGTGCGGCGCTTGGCGGCGACGTGCTCGTCCATGGCTCGCCGCGGCAGCGGACGCTGCCTGCGAACGGGCGCGAGGAGGCGGTTCGGCGTGCTACCGACTGCTTCGCGGCCGCGGGTGCTGCGGCGGGCCGGGCCGGTGTCACCTATTGCATCGAGCCGCTGTCGCCGACCGAGACCAATTTCGTCAATACCGTCGCCGAGGCGGCGGCGCTGGTGGAGGCGATCGGCGAGCCGGCCCTGCGGACCATGATCGACACCTCGGCGGCCAAGGCCGCCGAGGTGGAGGCCGTCGAAGCGCTGCTCGATCGGTGGCTGCCCACCGGGCTGATCGCCCACGTTCAGGTGAACGATGCCAACCGCCGCGGGCCGGGGCAGGGCACGGACACGTTCGCGCCGATGTTCGCGGCGTTGCGCCGCCATGGCTGGGACCGCACGGTCGCGGTCGAGCCGTTCGACTACCAGCCCGACGGGCCCGGCTGCGCGGCACGCGCGATCGGCTATGTCCGCGGCATCCTGGAGGCGCTGCCATGACCGCGTCCGCCGTGGTGGTCCGCGCGGTCGAGGCGTTCGAGCGGCCCGTGACGCTGCGGCTGCCCTTCCGCTTCGGCGTGGTGACCTTGCGCGAGGCGTCGCAAGCGTTCCTGCGCACGTATGTCGAGCGGCCGGACGGGCGGGGCGCCTGGGGGCACGCGGCGGAGCTGATGATCCCGAAATGGTTCGACAAGCGTTTCGACCTCGGCAACGAGGAGAACGTCGAGCAGCTCCGCAACTCGATCCGGGTCGCACGCGAAATCCACCTGTGCGCGGACGGGTACCGGGCGCCGGTCGACCTTGCCCATGCCGCGGAGGCCGAGCAGCGCCGGCGGCTGGCGGATGAGAACGGGCTCGTCGCCGGCTACGGTCCGGCCCTGGCCGCGCGCGCCGTGCTGGATGCGGTGTGCCGCCTGGACGGCATCTCGTTCTACGATGCCGTCCGGACCAACCGGATCGGGATGCGTGCCGACCACCTGCCGGACGACCTGCGCGGCTTCGACATCGGCGCGTTCCTGGCCGACCTGCGGCCCCGCATGGAGATCGAGGCGCGCCACACGGTCGGCCTTGCGGACCCGATCATCGAGGCCGAGGTGCCCGAGGCCCGGGACGGGTTGCCCGAAAGCCTGGAGGCCGTCGTCGCCCGGTACGGTCACCGCTGGTTCAAGATCAAGGTATCGGGCAACCCGGATACCGACCTGGAGCGCCTCGCGGCCATCGCCGCCGTGCTCGACCGGCTGGACGATTACCGGACGACGCTCGACGGCAACGAGCAGTTCACGGACATCCCGCTGCTCGGAGACTTCCTGGAACGGCTTTGGGGCGACCGGCGTCTCGCCCGTCTCGCCGCGTCGATCGCCTATGTCGAGCAGCCGCTTCACCGCTCGGTCGCGCTCGACCGCCATCTCGGCGAACTTGCCGACCGGGTGCCTTTCCTGATCGACGAGAGCGACGCCGAGGATGACAGCGTCGCGCAGGCGCGCCCGCTCGGCTACCGCGGCGTCTCCTCCAAGACCTGCAAGGGGCTTTACCGCTCGCTTCTCAATGCGGCCCGCTGCCGGCACTGGGGAGCGGGGCGGTATTTCCTGTCGGGGGAGGACCTGACGACCCAGCCGGGCCTGGCGGTACAGCAGGACCTGGCGCTGGTGGCGCTGCTCGGCCTGTCCCATGTCGAGCGCAACGGGCACCACTACGTGGACGGCATGCAAGGGGCGGGCGAAGCCGAGATGGACCGCTTCGCACGAGCCCATCCCGATCTGTACCGGCGCGACGCGACCGGGCTTCACCTCGAGATAACCGGCGGACGTCTCCGGATCGCGTCGCTGGCCTGCGCCGGCTACGCGGCGGGAGCCGTGCCCGACTACGACACGATGCGGCCTATCGTCTGAGAAGAGCCGCCCGAGCAGAGGGAGAGAACCATGGAGACCAGACGCATCGGCGTCATCATGAACGGCATCACCGGGCGCATGGGCATGAACCAGCACCTGATCCGCTCGGTGCTGGCGATCCGCGACCAGGGCGGCATCGCGCTTCGCAACGGCGACCGCCTCGTGCCCGACCCCATCCTGGTCGGGCGCAATGCGGCCAAGCTGGAACGGCTTGCCGCCGAGCACGGCGTGCCGCGCTGGACCACCGACCTCGACGGCGCGCTGGCGAACCCGGACGACGCCATCTTCTTCGATGCGGCGTCGACCCAGCTTCGCGTCGAGTTGCTCCGCAAGGCGATCGCGGCCGGCAAGCACGTCTATTGCGAGAAGCCCATCTCCGACAACCTCGCGGATGCCGTCGCCCTCTACCGCACCGCCGAGGCGGCGGGCGTGAAGAACGGCGCGGTCCAGGACAAGTTGTGGCTGCCGGGCCTGCGCAAGCTGAAGCGCCTGATCGACGGCGGGTTCTTCGGCCGCATCCTCAGCGTGCGGATCGAGTTCGGCTACTGGGTCTTCGAGGGCGACTGGCTGCCGGCGCAGCGGCCGTCCTGGAACTACCGGAAGGAGGATGGCGGCGGCATCATCCTCGACATGATGTGCCACTGGCGCTACGTCATCGACAACCTGTTCGGCGCGCCGAAGTCGCTGACCTGCCTGGGCAAGACCCACATCCCCCGCCGATGGGACGAGAACGGCCAGCCCTACGACGCGACCGCGGACGATGCGGCCTACGCGATCGTCGAGCTGGAGAACGGCGCCGTCGTCCAGATCAACAGCAGCTGGACCACGCGGGTACGCCGCGACGATCTCGTCACCTTCCATGTCGACGGCACCGGCGGGTCCGCGGTCGCCGGCCTGACGGATTGCCGGATCCAGCCGCGCGAGGCGACGCCGAAGCCGGTCTGGAATCCCGATCAGAAGCAGACCATCGACTTCTTCGCGGACTGGCAGCTCGTGCCGGAGCGCGAGGCCTTCGACAACGCCTTCAAGGAGCAGTGGGTCCTGTTCCTGCGCCACGTCGTCGACGGCGACCCCTTCCCCTGGACCCTGCGCGAGGCGGCCAAGGGCGTGCAGTTCGCGGAGCTGAACCTGAAGAGCTGGGCCGAGCGGCGCTGGGTCGACGTTCCGGCGCTGGAGGCCTGACATGCCGCAGGTCGTCCTCCCCACCGCGTCCGGCGGGACCGAGCGCCATGCGACCGGCGAGCCGGCGGATTTCAGCGGCCTGCATGGCCGGCCGTTCGGGCGCGTGGCCTATGCCGCGGCCCATGTCGTGGCCGACCCCATGGCGGACTGCGATCCCTGGCTCACGCCGGCGATCGACTGGGAGCGCACGATCGCGTTCCGGCGCCATCTGTGGCGGCTCGGCTTCGGCGTCGCCGAGGCGATGGACACCGCGCAGCGCGGCATGGGCCTCGACTGGGCGCAGAGCCGCGAGCTGATCCGCCTCAGCGTGGCGGCGGCGCGCGAGGAAGGCGCGATGGTCGCCAGCGGCTGCGGCACCGACCATCTGGCGCCGGCCGACGCCCGGTCGGTCGAGGACGTGATCGCCGCCTATGAGCAGCAGGCCGGGTTCATCGAAGGCGAGGGTGGCCGCCTGATCCTGATGGCGAGCCGGGCGCTCGCGGCCCGGGCGACGTCGCCAGCCGACTACGAGCGGGTCTACGGGCGTATCCTGTCCCAGGTGCGCGAGCCGGTCATCCTGCACTGGCTGGGCGACATGTTCGACCCGGCCCTGGCCGGCTACTGGGGGCGCGCGGACCTCGACGAGGCGATGGAGGTATGCCTCGGCATCATCCACGCCCATGCCGACAAGATCGACGGCATCAAGATCTCGCTGCTCGACGACGCGAAGGAGGTCGCGATGCGCCGACGGCTGCCGGCCGGCGTGCGCATGTACACGGGCGACGACTTCAACTACCCGGCCTTGATCGAAGGCGACGGGCAGGGATACAGCCATGCCCTGCTCGGCATCTTCGATGCGATCGCGCCGGCCGCCGCCGCCGCCCTGGCGGCGCTGGAGGCGGGCGACCGTGAGCGCTACCACGCGATCCTCGGGCCGACCGTGCCGCTGTCCCGGCACGTCTTCAAGGCGCCGACGCGCTTCTACAAGACCGGTGTCGTGTTCATGGCCTACCTGAACGGCCACCAGGACCATTTCACGATGATCGGCGGCCAGGAAAGCACCCGCAGCACGCTGCACCTGGCCGAGCTGTTCCGCCTGGCCGACCGCGCCGGTCTTCTGGCCGATCCGGCCATGGCGGCGGCGCGGATGGCTGATGTCCTGCGGGTCCGGGGGGTGGCGCAATGACCGCGCGTCCGCTCCACGACCATTCCCGCCTGTCGATCAACGATGCCACGACCAAGGCGCAATGGACCCTGGAACAGGCGATCCAGGGCTATTCGGCACAGGGCGTGCGCGGCATCTCCGTCTGGCGCGACAAGCTCGCGGAGTGCGGCGTGCCCCGGGCGGCGGCGTTGCTCGCCGACCATGGGATGACGGTCACCGGGCTGTGCCGCGGCGGCATGTTCCCGGCGCCGACGGCGGTCGAGAGGAGGGCCGCCATCGACGACAACCGCCGGGCGATCGAGGAGGCGGTGGCGATCGGCGCGCAGTGCCTCGTGCTGGTCGCCGGCGGCCTGCCGAAGGGGGCCAAGGACCTGGTCGGCGCGCGCATGATGGTCCAGGACGGCATCGCCGCGGTCCTCGAGGAGGCGCGCGCCGCCGGCATGCCGCTCGCGATCGAGCCGCTGCACCCGATGTATGCCGCGGACCGCTGCTGCATCAACACCATGGCCCAGGCGAACGACCTGTGCGACCGCCTCGGCCCCGGCGTCGGCATCGCGGTCGACGTCTATCACGTCTGGTGGGACCCCGACCTCGACCGCCAGATCCGGCGCGCCGGCAAGGACAGGCTGCTCGCCTTCCACATCTGCGACTGGCTGATCCCGACCCGCGACCTCCTGCTGGACCGCGGCATGATGGGCGACGGCATCATCGACATTCCCCTGATCCGCGGCTGGGTCGAGGAGGCCGGATACGAGGGCTTCCACGAGGTCGAGATCTTCTCCGCCGAGACCTGGTGGAAGCGCGATCCGAACGAAGTGGTTACCGTCTGCAAGGAACGCTATCTGACGGTCGTCTAGTCCCTTTCGGGAGCTGAAGTCGCCTCTTCCGATTCATGTGCCAAGCGGCGAACTGAACGGTTACTTGGTGCTTGACACGCTCCCGGATGGTGGGCACGCTTTCCAAAAGCCGTTGCGTAGCTGAACAACGAAATCAAAATACGGGAGGAGACATGCGTTTTTTCAGAAACGGTCTCATTGCCGCCGTTGCGGCCACGACCCTGTCGGCGGTGCCGGCGCTCGCGCAGTGGCAGCCGGAACGGCCGATCAACATCATCGTCCCGTGGGGGGCGGGCGGATCGACCGACCAGGTCACCCGCGTGACCGCCCCTCTGCTCGAGGAGGCGCTCGGCCAGAGCGTCGTCGTGGTCAATCAGCCCGGCGCCTCCGGCGCCATCGGCACCAAGGCGGCCCTGGACGCGCCCAAGGACGGCTACACCTGGACGGCCAACGCGATCGCGAACAACGCGACGTATTCGGTCACGGGCCTCGTCCCCGACACCTCGATCGACGACTGGCACGTCTATCTGTCGGTCGCCAACGCGCCGGTGGTGAGCGTGCCGGCCGACAGCCCGTACCAGGATTTCGGCGAGCTGCTGGCCGCGTTCCGCGACGAGGGGCAGTCGATCACCGTCGCGACGGCGGGAAACACCTCGTCCGGCGGCACCGCGATCGCCGCGCTGGCGGATGCCGGCGACTTCGACTACCGCATGGTGACCTATGACGGCGGCAACCCGGCGGTGATCGCGACCGCGAGCGGCGAGGCCATGGTGACCACCCAGCTCGCGGTGGAGCAGTCGGAGATGATCCGCGGCGGCCGCCTGCGGCCCCTCGCGGCGCTGACCGACGAGCCGCTGGAAATCGAGGGCATCGAGCCCATTCCCCCGATCACCCAGTGGCTGCCCGAGATCCACGTCGCGCCGGATTATTTCGGCATCTTCCTTCCGCGCGGCGTTCCGGACGAGGTCGTCGAGACCATGGACCGGATCTGGGAGGAGAAGGTGATGAATTCCGAGGAGCTGGCCAAGTACGCCCGCGAGCGCGGCGCGGTCTTCGACCCGTCCTATGGTGAAGAGGCACGTACCCGTGCGATGCCGATCATCATAGCAGAGGCCTGTGCGCGCGTCGAGCGCGGCGAGGCGGTCATGGACCCGTCGGAGATCGGCATCGACTGCGAGGGCCGGACCGAAGCGAAGGCCGAGTGACGGATACCGCCGTCCTCTCCGGGGGACGGCGGGTTTCCCGGAGGCGAGACCCGGAGGCGAGACCCGGAGGCGAGACATGGAATCCAGGGGCATGGCGCGGGCCGACCTGATCACGGCGGCCGTCCTGATCGCGCTCGGCGTCGCGGTGGTCTACGGATCCTGGACCATGCCGAGGCTGGAGATGCGCGGCATCCATCCTTCGAGCGTTCCCGGGCTGGTTCCCGGCGTGCTGGGCGCGCTTCTGGTGGTCTGCGGCGTCCTGCTCGGCGCCCGGTCCCGGGGGGCGGGCCCTGCGGAGCGCTCCGGCGGCTCGAACGAGCTGTGGCGCCTGGGCGTCACGACGGCGATCGGCCTCGTCTATGCGCTCGGGCTGGTCGGCTGGCTGCCGTTCTGGCTCGCGACGGCGGTCTTCGTGTTCGTCTTCGTGGTCGTCTTCGAGGGGCCTCTCGGCGAGACGAAGACCGATCTGCGGCGTAGCGCCGTCGTGGCGCTCATGCTCGCCGTGATCACCGGCGGCGCCGTCAGCTACATCTTCCAGGAGCTGTTCCTGGTTCGGCTGCCCTGACGGGCGGTATCCGGAAATCATCGGCGGATCAGCGATGTTTGAGGGCCTTGAACTCCTCGGCCGTGGCGTCGGCCATTTCCTGACGCCCATCTCCATCTTCAACGTGGCCTGGGCGACGCTGCTCGGCATCGTGATCGGCGCGCTGCCGGGGCTGACCGCGACGCTCGGCGTGGCGCTTCTGGTGACCCTCACCTACAAGATGGCGCCCGACCAGGCCATCCTGACGCTGGTCTGCATGTATGTCGGGGCGATCTACGGCGGCAGCCGCAGCGCGATCCTGCTGAACATCCCTGGCACGCCCGCGAGTGCCGCGACGACGCTGGACGGCTATCCCCTGGCGCTGCGCGGGCAGGCCGGCTACGCGATGGGCATCGCGACGACCAGCTCGGCGCTGGGGACGATGGTCGGCATCGTCTGCCTCGCGATCTTCGCGCCGCTGCTGGCCGAGCTGGCGCTGGACTTCGGCTCCTACGAGTTCTTCTGGCTCGCGGTGTTCGGCGTCGTGATCTCGGGCCAGCTCACGGCGACGGACACGCCGCTGAAGGGCTACATCGCGGGCATCCTCGGCCTGCTGGCGGCGATGGTCGGGATGGAGGGCATCCACGCCCACCAGCGCTTCACCTTCGGCATCCACCAGCTCGGCGGCGGCATCGACATCATTCCCGCGATGGTCGGCGCGTTCGGCTTCGCCGAGATCCTCACGGTAATGAAGAACCGCAGCGCGGTCGTGATCGGGAGCTCGATCGACCGGGTCGTGCCGCGGGTCGCCGACGTCCTGAAGTACTGGCGGACGATCATCCGCTCCGGCGTCATCGGCACCTTCGTCGGCATCATCCCCGGCGTCGGCGAGGACATCGGGGCGTGGGCTTCCTACGCGGCGGCGCGCCGGGCCAGCCGCGAGCGCGAGCAGTTCGGCAAGGGCTCGGTCGAGGGGCTGACGGCGGCCGAGACCGGCAACAGCGCCGTCGTGCCCGGAGCGCTGATCCCGGCACTCACGCTCGCGATACCGGGGTCGGCGCCGGCCGCCGTCCTGCTGGCGGCGCTGTTCATCCACGGGGTGCGGCCCGGGCCGATGATCATGCTCGAGAACCCGGGCTTCGTGTACGAGATGGTCGGCATGCTGCTGCTGGCGACGATCGCCATCACGGTGTACGGGCTGTCCTTGACCCGGGTGCTGGTCAAGGTGCTCCGCATCCCGCGCGAGCGCCTGATGCCGGTCGTCTTCGTGCTGTGCGTGATCGGGCCCTACGCGATCACGCAGCGGATGTTCGACGTCTACGTGATGCTGTTCTTCGGGATCGTCGGCTTCATCCTGCGGGAGATGAAGTATCCCATGGCGCCGCTCGTACTAGGCATCATTCTCGGCGATCTGCTAGACACCAACCTGCGGCGGGGGCTCGTGGTTTCGGACGGCGATCCGAGCCCGTTCTTCACCCGCCCGATCAGCCTGCTACTGTTTTCGGTAACGGCGCTCACGATCATCCTGAGCATCCCGGCGGTCAAGAATGGCGCACGACGAGCCTTCCATCACCTACTCCCCGGCCGCTCCGCCGGATGACGCCCCGAAGCCGGCCGGCCGCCGCGAGACGGCGGCGGTCCGCGGCCGCAACCCGGACCTGACCCGGCGCCAGATCCTGCAGGCGGCGCGGGAGGAGTTCTGCGAAAGCGGCTTCGACGGCGCGCGCGTCGACCGGATCGCGGAGCGCGCCAAGGCGAACAAGCGCCTGCTCTACCACTACTTCGGCAACAAGGAGGCGCTGTACTGCGCGGTCCTGTCCGAGGCCTACCGCGAGATCCGCCACGGCGAGACCGCGCTGCATCTCGACGCCTTCGAACCGGAAGAGGCGATGGACCGGCTGGTGCGCTTCACCTTCCGCCATTTCCTCGACAAGCCCTGGTTCGTGCGCCTGCTGACGACCGAGAACCTGCAGAACGCCCGGTTCCTGAGGACCCTGCCGGAAGTGCGCGACCTGCATTCGCCGCTGGTCGGGCAGATCCAGAAGCTGATCGAGCGCGGCGCGCGCAAGGGCACGTTCCGCGCCAACGTCGACCCGGTCCAGCTCTACATCTCGATCGCGGCGCTGGGGTATTTCTACGTCTCCAACCAGCAGACGCTGTCGACCATCTTCGACAAGGACCTCGGCGACTTCGCGCGGATCCAGGAGCGCGAGGCGCACGCCGTCGACATGGTCCTGAGCTACCTGCGCACGAAGCCGCGCTGAGGCGGCGAGAGGAAAGGGCGCCGGGGCGGTTGACGTAGGGCCACATGCGATGGCCGGAGGTTCGATATGCTGCGCCTGATCAAGAGACTGGCCTTTCTGCGCGCCGCGTGGAGGATGTTCAAGCGGGCCCGGCGCTGACGCGGCGGGCAGGCTTCATTCACGGAACGCGAGGGTGAAGCCGCCGCAGCGCGCCAGCACCATTCCCGCGACGGTGCTTGCCGCGACCGTGCCCAGGGCGAGCAGGGCCGGGACCGCGGGCAGGAACATCCAGTGGTCCGGGCCGAGCCCGCGCACCACGGCGTAGGCGGCCGCCGTGCCGAGCAGGACCGCCGGCCCGGCGGCGGCGGCCCCGAGCAGCCCGAACTCGATCGCGCCGGCCAGCGCGAGCTGCCGCGGCCGGGCGCCGAGCACGCGCAGCATCGCCATCTCGCGGCGCCGGCGCCGGTAGCTCGCCGCAGCGCCGCCGGCGACGACCACGAGTGCCGCGACGACCGTCGCACCCGAGGCGAGGGACAGGGCGCGCCCGGCCCCCTCGACCATGGCGGACAGCGTCCCGATCAGCGGGGCGACGCGGACGGCGGGCGAGCGGGGAAGCATCTCCCGCATCGCGGCCTCGACCGCGTCCAGCGCGCCGGGCGCGGCCTGGACGGCCAGGATCTCGGCATGGGGCGGCGGGTCGGGGGGCGGCGACAGCAGGACCGGAACGTCGAGCCCGAGGGTCGTCCAGTCCACCGCCCGCAGGTTCGCGACCTCGACTTCGACCGGCCGGCCCAGGACATTGAAGGTCAGCCGGTCCCCGATCCCGATGCCCAGCCGCCGGGCAACGTCGGCCGCCAGCGAGGCGAGCGGCGGCCCGGCATGCGCCTCGTCCCACCACTCTCCCTCGACGATCCGGGTGCCGGCCGGCGGTGCCGCCGCCCAGGACAGCCCCCGGTCGCCCCGGACCGCCCAGGCGACGTCCCGCGGCACCTGGTCGCGCAGCAGCGGCTCGCCGCGGACATGGGTGAGGCGTGCCTGCAGGAACGGCATGCGCCGCACCCGCTCCACCCCGGCGATGCCGGCGACGAGCGCCTCGGCGGCGGCACCCCGCTCGGGCGGGACGTCGATGAAGACCAGGTCGGGGGCGTGGCGGGGCAGCGTGCCGGCGAGGTGGAGGCGCGCATTGCCGTGGACCGTCAGCACCGCCACCAGCGCCGTGAGGCCGAGGCCGAGCGCCATCACCATGGAGGTGGTGGCGGCACCCGGGCGCGACAGGTTGCCGAGCGCCAACCGCAGCAGCGGCCGCCGCACGCCCCGGACCCGTCCGGCCGCCAGCGACACCGCCTTGCCGAGCCCCAGGAACAGCAGCACGGCGCATCCCGCCGCGGCGCAGAAGACGCCGGCCAGCAGCGGCAGCCCGGTCCCCGCGAGCAGGAGGACGGCCATCGCCGCCGCGACCGCCAGCATCGCCGCCGCCACGCCCGGCCCCGGCCGCGCGCGCGACGGCGCGACCGTGTCCCGGAACAGCTCGCCCACCGTCATCCGCCCGACCCGGCCCAGCGGCCAGAGCGCGAACAGCGCCGTCGTCAGCAGGCCGAGTGCGGCCGCCAGCGCCAGTGCTGCCGGCTGCACGACCGGCGCGCCCGGCCCCAGGAGCCAGTCCGGCCCGAAATGCCGCAGCGCCAGCGGTGCCGCGGCCCCGATCGCGAGGCCGATCGCGACGGCGAGTGCCGCGGCGGCGGCCACCTGGGCGAGGTAGATCGCGAACAGCAGCCGGCCGGACGCGCCGAGGCCCTTCAGGATCGCGATGGTCGGGACCTTGCACTCGATATGGCCGGCGACGGCATGGGCAACGCCGACGCCGCCGATCAGCAGGACCGCGGCCGCGACCAGCACCAGCAGTGCGCGCGCGATCCGCACCGTCCTCTCCATCCCCGGCACGCCGTCGCCGGCATCGACGATCCGCCAGCCGGCGTCGGGGAAGTGCTGCTCCAGAGCCGCCGCGAAGGCGGAGGCGTCCGCCGGCGGCGGCAGCCGGACCCGGCCGTACCAGTAGACCTGCGCCCCCGGCGCGGCCAGGCCCGAGGCGTCGAGCGCGCCGCGCGCGACGATGACCCGGGGGCCGAGCGCGAAGGTCCGCAGCGCGCGTTCGGGTTCGGCCTGGATGACGGCGCGGATCTCGACCACCGTCACGCCCAGGCGCAGCCGGTCGCCGGGGGCCATGCCGAGCGCGTCGAGCAGCGAGCGGTCGACGGCGGCACCCCAGGCGCCGCCGCGCCGGCCGAGCGCGTCCATTACCGGCATCTGCGGCTCCAGCCCGAGCGTGCCGTAGAGGGGGTAGGCGTCGTCCACGGCCTTCAGCTCGACCAGCACCGGGCGTCCGGCGCCGTCCGCGCGGCGCACGGCCGGGCGCAGCTCGGCCGTCTCGCCATAGGTCCCGGCGGCGCGCAGGAAATCGCGGTGCTCGGGACGGGGAGGGACGTGGAACAGGCGCACCGACACGTCGCCGCCGATCGCGAGCCGCGCCTGCCCGCGCATGCCGTCCAGGACGGCCCCGGCGACCGATCCGACCGCCGCGACCGCCGCGACGCCGAGCGCGATGCCGACCACCAGGACCCGCAGGCCCGCGAGCGAGCCCCGCAGGTCGCGCCAGGCGATCTTGAATGCGAGGGACAGACCGTTCATCACCTTGATCCCGGAACACGTCGGCGACGTGTAGCAGGCCCGCGGCCTTCCGGGCCAGCGCCGGCGCCTTTCAGGACGCGGCCGCGGCCACCATCTGCTGGGGATGACCATTTTCGATCCAGCGTCCGGTCCCGGGTCCGATCCGGGCTCCCGGCCCGACCCCGAAGCCTTCCTGCGCATCGCCGAGCGGGCGCTGGAGGGCATACCGCCGGAGCTTCGCCGCCACGTGGCGGAGGTCGGCATCGTCGTCGAGGACCTGGCGGGGCCGCATCTGCTGGCGAGCATGGGCCTGCGCGATCCGTGGCGCCTGCTCGGCGTCTACCAGGGCGTGCCGCTGACGCGGCGCAGCGTCGCGATGGTCCCGACGGCCCCGGACCGGATCGCGCTGTTCCGCCTGCCGATCCTGCGCTTCCACGAGATCCGCGGCGGGGCGCTGGAGGACGTGGTGCGCCACGTGCTGATCCACGAGATCGGGCATCATTTCGGCTTCTCCGACGACGACATGGCGGCGATCGACCGGCAGCCCGACTGAGGGGCCGGCCTGGGGAGAAGGGCCCCGGCCGCATCACCGCCCCGGCCGGACGTGAGTCTCGAACGCCCGGATCACTTCGCGCAGCGCGCGGCTGCGCGGCTTGTCGCTGCGCACCACCAGGCCGAGCGTCCGGCCCAGTTCCGGCGAGAGCGGCCGCGAGACCCATTTGCGTCCCCCGTCCTCGCGCAGGGCCATGGCCGGCAGGATGGAACAGCCGAGGCCGGCGCCGACCAGTTCCTTGATCGCCTCGACATTGCCGAGGTTCATGACCGGCGCCACCGGCAGGCCGGCGGCCGAGAACCAGGCGTCGACGAGGCGGCGCGTGCTGCCGCCCGGCTCGTACAGGACGAGCGGCCTGGCGGCGAGGACCCGGGGCGTCACCACGGGGGGAAGCGGGTCGCCTTCGGCCGGGCCGACGGCGAGATAGGCGTCGGCGAGCAGGGGGGTGACGTCGAGCGTCCGGCCCGCGACGGGCAGGGTGACGAGCGCGACGTCGATCCGGTTCTCGGTCACCAGGCCCAGCATCTGCGTGGTGCTGCCGGTCGTGACGGTGATCTCCAGGCCGGGGAAGCGGGCGCGCAGCCCGCGCAGGACCGGCGGCAGCAGATGGATGCAGGCGGTCGCCCCGGTGCCCAGGCGGACCTGCCCGACCTCGCCGCTGGCATGCGCGCCCACGGCTTCCAGCGCGGCCTGCACGGCGGTCTCGATCGCGCCGGCATGGCGCAGCAGCTCGGCGCCGGCCGCCGTGGTGCCGACGTGCCGGCCCAGCCGCTCCAGCAGGCGCGTGCCGAGCGTGCGCTCCAGCTCCCGGACCTGGGAGCTGACGGCCGGCTGCGACAAGCCCAGGCGCGCGGCGGCGGCCGAGAAGCTGCCGAGTTCGACGACCAGGCGGAAGGTCCTGAGGCGCCCGAGGTCCAGCTCTCCCAAACCAAAGTTTTCCTTATGCCGTGCATAACAAGCCAAATCTTCCCTTATCCATCCCCGTCACGCAAGCTCGCGCCCGAAGGAGACGAGCCCGGTGACCACGACCACCACAACGACCCCGATTCTGCCCCGGACCGTGCTGTGCATGGGCGTCTCGCTGCTCGTGTCGTGGGGCGTGTCCTATTACCTGATCGGCGTGTTCGGCGACCGCATGGCGGAGGATCTCGGCTGGAGCCTGCCCCTGGTCCATGGCGGCTTCACCGCGGCGCTGCTGGCGATGGGCGCGGTGTCGGGTGCCGCGGGACGGCTGATCGACCGCCATGGCGGCCGGGGCGTGATGATGGCGGGGGCGGTGCTGACGGCGGCCGGCTGCTGCGGGCTGGCGCTGTCGCACGGCCTGGTGGCGTATTACGCGTCCTGGATCTGCCTGGGCGTGGCGATGCGGCTCACGCTGTACGATGCGGCGTTCGCGACGCTCGCGGGGCTCGGCGGTCCTTCGGCCAAGGCGGCGATGGCGCAGGTCACGCTGTTCGGGGGGCTCAGCTCGACCGTGTTCTGGCCGTTCGGCGACGCGCTGGCGGACCGGCTGGGCTGGCGCGGCGCGCTGTTCGTCTATGCGGGCCTGTCGCTCGCGACCGTCCTTCTCCATTTCGCCGTCCCGGCCGGCCGGGCCAGGCCGCCGGCGGGCGCCGTCGCGCACGCCCCGCCGCTGGCCGGCACGCCGCGCGACCGGGCGCTGGCCGGAGGGCTCTACGCGCTCGCCTTCGCGCTCGCGCATTTCCTGAGTTCGGCGATGTCCGCGCATGTGATCGGGCTTCTGACCGGGCTCGGCATCGCGGCGTCGGCGGCGGTGTGGATCGGCATGTTCCGCGGCATCGGCCAGGTGGCCGGGCGGCTGGGGCAGGTCGTGCTGGGCGGCCGCGTGCATCCGATCGACCTCAACCTCGCCGCGGCGTCGCTGCTGCCGCTGTCCTTCGCGCTGGCGCTCGCCGGCGGCAACGCGGTCCTCGCCGCGACGGCGTTCGTGTTCCTGTACGGCGCCGGGCACGGCGTGCTGGCGATCACGCAGGGCACGCTGCCGCTGGTGCTGTTCGATCATCGCACCTACGGTGCCGTCGTGGGGCGCCTGCTGGTGCCGAGCTTCGTCGTCTCCGCGGCCGCACCCCTGGTCTTCGCGGTCGTGATCGAGCGGTTCGGCGAGACCGTGGCGATCGCGCTTTCCCTTCTTCTAGCCGGGCTGGCGCTGGCGTCGGCCCTGCTGCTGGCCCTTCACTTTCGGAGACTTCGGACATGACGGACAAGGGTGTGCTGGTGGTGACCGGCGGCGGCCGCGGCATCGGGGCGGCGATCGTGCGCCGGGCCGCGGAGCTGGGTCATGGCGTGTGCTTCAGCTATGCCAGCGACGAGGCGTCGGCGGCGCGGCTGGTCGAGGACGTGGCCCGGCTGGGCGCCCCGTCGGGAGGGCGGGCCGTGGCGGTGCGCGGCGACGTCGGCGATCCCGAAGTGGCGCGGCACCTGTTCGACGAGGCGGAGCGCGCGCTCGGCCCGGTGACGGGGCTGGTGAACAATGCCGGGATCACCGGCCCGATCGGGCCGTTCCGCGCCCTCGACCATGCCGTGATGCGCCGCGTGCTCGACGTCAACGTGCTTGGGACGATGCTGTGCGCCCAGGAAGCCGTCCGCCGGTGGGAGGCGCGCGGCGCGACGGGCGCGATCGTGAACGTCTCCTCGATCGCGGCGACGCTGGGGGCGCCGAACGAGTACGTCCACTATGCCGCGACGAAGGGGGCGGTCGAGTCCTTCACCATCGGCCTCGCCAAGGAACTGGCGCCGACCGGCACGCGGGTGAACGCGGTGTCGCCGGGCACCGTCTATACCGGCATCCATGCGAGCGCCGGCGAGCCGGACCGGCCGGCCCGGGTCGTCTCGCGCGTGCCGATGGGCCGCATCGGCGAGCCGGACGAGATCGCCGGCGCCGTGCTGTGGCTGCTGTCGGACGAGGCGTCCTACGTCACCGGCGCGGTCCTGCGGGTGTCGGGCGGGCTCTGAGCGGGCGGGGCGCCTTTGGCCGCAGGGCGCGGTCACAGGCCCCCGGCGAGCAGCGCCTGGAGGCTGGACGACGACCGGCCGCGCAGCAGGGAGCGTTCCAGCGCGCTGCCTTCGGCATGCAGGCTGGCGGCCAGCAGGGCCTCGATCTCGTCCAGTTCTTCACGGGCCGACTTCGGGCGTTCCGCGGCGGCCGGCTTCGGCGCGGCCGGCTTCGAGGGTGCCGAAACCCCTCCGACGTCATGTTTCGTCACGGGGGCGGGCTTCGGGGGCGCGGAAACCTGCCTGACGTCATGTTTCGTCACGGTTCGTACCGGGCCGGCGTGCATCCCGGCCTGCGCGCGCAGCTCGGCCCCGATCTCCTCGCGCAGCCTGGCGGCGATTTCCTCGCGCATTTCCTCGCGCAGGTCCTCGGCGATCTCGGGGCGCATCTGTTCGCGCAGGTCCTCGCGGACCTCTTCGTGCAGGCGCTCGCGCTCGCGCGGGGTCACGGTGCGCTGGGCGCGGACGTCCTTCTCGAAGCGGCACCACTGCGCCATCGTGCGGCTGGCGGCGTCGAGCTTGCCGTTCTTCCAGAAGAAGTCGAGCATCCGCTCGTACTTGTGGCGCATGCTCCCGATCATGGCCTGCTCGCGGTTCTCCTCCGCCTCGCGCAGCACGCCGATGCGGGCCTGGACGTCGTCGCGCACCCACAGCTCCGCGGCGTGCCGGCGGGCGGCGACGGGCGGGTAGCCGGCCCGGCGCGCGGCCTCGGCCAGGGGCTCGCCGCGCGCGACGGCGCCGCAGAACTGCTCGACGCGCGGCGGCAGAGGGGCGGGCGTGTCCATGGGGGCTCTCCTCGTTCCGGTTGAATGAACAAGAAGAGGACAAAATAGGTTTAAAGTCAAGAGTGGTGCGCGAATATTCCCTCTCCCGTGCAACGGGCGAGGGTCAAAGGGGGCATCCGCGCGGCGTCGCATGCGTCGCCGGCGCGGTTGGCGCCGCGGCCGCCCCGTGGCAGTAATGTCCGCGCAAACCCGACCACGACGGAGCCGCGGCATGCCTTACGTCAATCTGCAGATCACCAAGGGCGCCACGCGGGCGCAGAAGGAACAGGTCGTCCGGGAGTTCACGGACGTCCTGGTCCGCGTACTCGGCAAGAAACCCGAGCACACGCATATCGTGATCCAGGAGATCGCGGAGGAGGACTGGGGCTATGCCGGCGTGCTGACCGACGAGTACCGCGGCACCCGCGGTCAGGGCTAGGCATACCGACAGTTCCCGATGCTCGTATCGAGGCTGCCGCTCCCAGGGTTGCCTCCGTCCGCATCAACGATCCGGGCGGGCTCGGACACCGTGCTGGCCATCGTATAAAGTGTGAATTGACCTTCCTGCACGCTTTTCGCGGGACTATGCTGCCTCGACAGGTGGCATCCGGAGGAAAAGATGCGACATTTGCCTCCTCCCACGAAATATGGCGGGACAGTTCAGAAAAAGGCTGCCGGCACCGACCGCCGCCAGAAATTTCTGCCGCCTCCCCCTCCGGCGCCGCGGCCGTCGGCGACCGCGGCGGGACGGCGCGCAGCCACCGCGCAGATGATGGAAAGCGACAGTTCGGGCGCTTTCGGGGTTCTGGTCTGGCGGGCGCCGAAGGCAGAGGGCGTTCCGAACCCGAAGACAGTCAGGACGACCCTGTCCGCCCTGCCGGAAACCCCCGTCGTCATTCCCAAGAAAAGGGGCATATCGCGGCTGACGGTGTTCAAAGGACCCATGAGAGACAGCCACTGGGAGATCGAGTGTGAAGCCGATCCCGGAGAGGAGTCCCGCAACCAGGGAGTAAAATATATAAAAATCGACCTGACGGATAGGTCGTACAGATTCTACTACAATTCTGCCAAGATAAAGGGCGGGGCCGGCAGATTCGCCCGGCCAAGAACATCCTATATAGTGGACCCTCCAGTCTCTCCAGGGGCCCTATATTCCATATTTTCGACCATCGCCCTTGAAAACGGCCCTTGGCGTGGGCTGGACGAAGGGTACAATTGCCAAACCTTCGTCGACTATTTCCTGCAAGCACTTGGCGCCACACAGGTCTGACAAGCACGACAGCTCGGCCGCGATGGGCCTCGAATGGCTGCGGCGCGTTCACGCCAGCAGCCGGACGAACATGTCCTGGAGCGGGGTCATCGGCCGGTCCTCGAGCAGGGCGGTCTCCAGGTCGCCGAACTCCGCTTCCAGGCCGGCCCTGATCGCGGCCTGCTGCTCGTCGGTGATCGGCTCGCCGGAGGCGGCCAGCGCGTCGATCTGCGCCATCGTGTAGGCCGCGGGCACGGCGGCGCGCGATGGCGCGGACCCGGGCCGGACGTCATGGTTCGTCATGTTTCGTGGGGGTGCGGGCGGGTCGGCGCGGCCCGGGACCGCGGGTTCGGCCGCCGCTTCGGGAGCAATCGCGGCGTCGACGTCATGGTTCGACATGGTTCGTGGGGGTGCGGGAGGCTCGGGGTGCGGGGCCGGCTGCGGCGGCCGGGCGCGCAGCTCCGCGCGCATCTCCTCGGCGATGCGGTCGCGCATCTCCTCGCGCAGTTCCTCGGCAATGTCGTCGCGCATCTCCTCGCGCATCTCCTCGCGCAGACGCTCGCGTTCGGCGCGCGAGCGGCCGCGGTCGGTGATCGCGTCGCGGTGCATGCGGTAGAGCTGGGCCAGCAGGCGCGCGACGGTAGTGAACTTCCGGTCCTTCATGGCGGCGTCACAGGCATGTTGCGCGTCATCCCGGATCGCCTTCAGGTCGGCCTCGTCCTCGTCCTCCAGCTCGGCCCTGAGGTCCGCGATGCGGTGCTGGACGTCGTCGCGCGCCCACAGCTCCGAGGCGCGCTGGCGGGCCGAGGCCGGGGCGTAGCCGGCACCGCGCGCGGCCTCGGCCAGGCTGCCGCCCCGAGCCGCGAGGCGGCAGAAGCGCTCCATCCTCGGCCGAAGGGGTGCCGATCGGGTGGGGGCATCCATGGTCGGTCCTCCTCGTTCCGGTTGATAGAACAATAAAAGAACGAAATGGGTTTAACGTCAAGGGGAGAGGCCCGTCGCCCGGCCGGGGCCGGTGCGCTTCAGGCGCATCCGGCCGCGAGCCGGAACATTGCTCCGGGCCTATCGATAGGGGTATGGTCGCCTGAATTTGTTCTCGTGGAGTGGGGCATGCGAGTAGCGGTTCTGGTTGCCGGTCTGGTGGTGCTGGCCGCCTGCCTACCTCAGCGGGTGGCCATGCAACCCGCCGTAACCATGGCGCCGGCGTCCGCGCCGAAGGCTACCGCCCCTCCAACGTCCCTGATGAAAGCCGTCCCGCCGTCGCTCGGCTTCAGGAACGCATGCGAGGGAATGGCAACGAGAGGGCCCATCCGGGCTGTCGACGCCGTCGGGTTGGTCGCAGCCCTGCGGGGAGGCGACTACGAGAAGGACGAGTTCGAGACCACGCAGGCGTTCTGGCGACGCATCGGGCCGAAGATCGATGGCGTACTGGCGAAGGCCGGCGGGGAAGCCGACGGCACCCTGGTCGTTACGTTCCCGCTCGACGAAGCGCTGGCGACCTACGAGGCGGACAAGGGCATCCTGACCATAGGGAACATCGCCAGCAGACTGCTTCGCCTTGGCCGTATCGTCGTCGACCGGGACCACGGGCCAAGCACCTATGTTTCGGTCTCGTCCAACGAAAGGCGCGTCGGCAGATATGTCGGCGGGAACGCCTTCGGAGCGACGACGAACGTCGTCAAGGTCGAACGGGACGTCGTCGGCGTGGCGGTCCCTAGCTACGGCAGGTACTTCTGGCCCAACGAGTTCACGCCGATCCAGGCGCGCTTGGCACCCCACGAAGCCCGTGCCGCCAAGACGGCCTTGGCCGTGATGATGGTGGGGCGCCTGCGAGCGCCATTCATCCTCACCTGGCGCGACCGCGACCTCCCGGAATTCGACAATCCCGTCGATCGGACGACCGATATCGAGGTGCTCAATTTCGCTCCCGACTGTGCGGCGGTGCTCGACCGCTCTTCCGGGAAGATCCTCGCAGACATTCCGCTCGCCGACTGGCAGTGAGGAGCGCGGGGTTCGGCAGCGGCCCTGCGCATCGAGGTGCGGCAAAGGGCGGCTGCCCCGTGCGGCGGTTTCCGCCAAGTGCTTCCCGCTCCCTTCATCGCTCCACGGGCTGGACGATCGCCGCGGCGACCCGGCGTACCGCCGGCAACACGACGAGGAGGGTGGGGAAGGCGACGATCCAGGAGGCGCCCCAGGCGCCCAGCCAGGTCGCGGCGACGCCGTCGGCCAGGCCGACGCTCTTCAGCGTCGCGATGGCCGAGACGACGGCCGACATCACGACCGAGAGCAGCAGCGGGACGACGATCCCGTTGTAGCGGGCGGGGAGCTTCCGGCGGGACGGGTGCGGGCCGGTCGGGTTCGTTCCAGGCATGTCGTTTCCTCTTCGTTTGCGCGCGGTGGGCACGTTCCCGAAGATGGCGTTTCGCGAGTTCCGTGATAATGGATCGGAGATGGAAGGCATCCTCTCGAATCCCGGAAGAATCGCATGGAGCGGATCGACGATCTGGAAGCGTTCCTGGCCGTCGTGGAGCAGGGCAGCCTGACGGCGGCGGCGCGCCAACTGCGCCGCACGCTCCAGTCCGTCAGCCGGTCGCTGGCGGCGCTGGAGCAGGGGGTGGGCGTCGAGCTGGTACGCCGCACCACGCGGCGCTCAAGCCCGACCGAGGCGGGGCTCGCGTTCTACCGCCGGGTCAAGCCGGCGGTCGCGGAGATCAGGGAGGCCAGGCTGGAAGCGGCCGACCGGGGGGCCGAGCCGTCGGGCCTGCTGCGGGTGGGGGCGCCGGTGCTGTTCGCGCCCGCCTATGTGGTTCCGGTGATCGCGGAGTTCATGAAGCGCCATCCGCGGGTCGAGGTCGAACTGGTGCTGTCCGACCGGTTCGCGGACCTGACCGGCGACGGGATCGACCTGGCGGTGCGGATCGGCGAGCTGCCGGATTCCGAGCTGAAGGCGAGGCGCCTCGGCGCGCTGCGGCGCGTGGTGTTCGGCGCCCCGGCCTATTTCGCGAGCCATGGCCGGCCGGAACACCCCGACGACCTGCGCCGGCACCAGTGCATCGTCCGCACCGTCGACCGCGAGCCGGGCAGATGGCAGTTCCAGGTGGAGGGCAGGCCGAGGACGGTCCAGGTGGCCGGCGCCTTCCGGGCCGACACGATGCCGGCGATCTACGCCGCCGTCGCGCATGGGCTGGGGCTCGGCTTCTCGCCGCTGTGGCAGATCCGCGACCTGGCCGACCAGGGCAGGGTCGAGCTGGTGCTGACGGCGTTCGAGACGCCGCCGGTGCCGATCCACGCGGTGTGGCCGGCGACGAGGCTGCCGCTGGCGAAGACGCGGATGTTCACGGAGTTCCTGGCGGCGCGGTTGAGGCGGCAGGGCCTGTAGGCGCCGTGGCCCTGTCCAATAATGTCAGAGGATTCTGAATGGTGGGCGCGGTAGGGATTGAACCTATGGCCCTCCCCGTGTGAAGGCGATGCTCTCCCGCTGAGCTACGCGCCCATTCCTTGGAAAATCGTTCTGGATCAACGCTGTAACGAAGCCACCATATCGGCCAGAAACGGCCGATTCAAGCCCTTGTTGTGGTGCTGGTGTGACACGAGTGTGACAGACGGTGGTTTACGGCTTCCGTGAAAAAAGTGAGCATATTCAACGGTATAGGTTTCACGGACATTGTGACCGGAAACCAGCGGCTCAGCTTTGGTCCGAGTGATCCCCGAGCATCCCACGTGTAAGAACCCTCGAAGACGGCTCAGGGTCTGGTTTACAGAAGCCCGGAAGGGATTTTGGCCCGAGTGGGTATAGGCATAGCGGGGGGGCATGGCCCCTGCCCAGGGGTAGATCAGGTCGGTTTGGGCGTGGCTTGTTCATTGTTATAGGTTTCAAGATTGTTGA
>NZ_DASYHS010000247.1:0-3499 GCF_035998295.1 Arenibaculum sp.
CCGGCCGAGCACGTTGATCCGCAGCACCATGGAGGCGGCATGGCTCGTCGCCAGCTCCAGCTCGGTCGGCTCGCCCAGCACGAAACAGTCCGCCGCCAGCCCCTCGGCCAGCGCGTGCCGGGTTCCGGCCCCGCCGCGCAGCTCGCCGCACACATGCGCGACCACGACGTCGCCGGCGAGCGGGATGCCGGCCCGGCGCACCGCGTCGACGGCGGCGACGTAGCAGGCGTTGGCCGCCTTCATGTGCACGAAGCCGTAGAGCCAGCCGTCCTCGACCGTGCCCGCGAACGGGTCCTTGGTCCAGCCGTCGCAGACGGGGTTGTGGTCGATGTGGCCGTTGAACAGGAGCGTCGGACCGCCGCCGCCGCCGCGCAGGCGGCCGATGGCGTTGAAGCTCGGCCCCATCAGCGCGGTGGCCGGGACCGGCTGCAGCCCGGCCTCCATGCCGACCCGGTCCATCGCGTCGACGAAGAAGCGGGCCACGTCCTCCTCCTCGCCCGACAGGCTGGGTATCCGCAAGGCCCCGCGCGCGAGTTCGAGCACCAGTTCCTCGTCGACGAAATCCGCGACGCTGCGGCCCATGCTCCGCCTCCGACGTTTTACTAATGAAACGTTGTTTTCGTTCTAAAAAGCTTATGACTGCGTAACACCGCGGTCAAGCAGCATGCTCGAATATGCGGAAAATTATCGGGCGGGCCGTTCCCGGCTACGCCGAGGGCCAGAAATAGGCGAGCATCAGCCGGGCGTCGCGCGCCGAGGCGGACACGGCGGCCGCGCGCCCCTCGCAGATCGCGGCGTCCCCGGCGTCCAGGGCGTCGGCGCCCAGGGACACCGGACCGTCGAGGGCATGGATCAGCAGCACCGCGCCGTGCCGCTCGATCCGCGTCGCGCCGTCGATGCGGGCGCGCGTCAGGAAGTGGCGGAACCGGGCGCGGTGCGTCATCACGTTGAAGTCGACGACCGGCGCGCCGTCGAGCGTAGCCGATACCGGGATGTCGCCCGGGAAGCGGAACGGCGCGCTCCCGGCGTCGAGCAGCGCCGCCTCGCGGTCGTCGACGTGGAGGCGCAGGCCCGCCCCCTCGACGACCGCCAGGGTCCGATCCACCTCGGGAAAGGAAGAGAACGGTCCTGGGGTGTCGACCCGGGCGAGGCTCACCCGCCAGCCGAAATCCTCCATGCCCGCACCCGGGGGATGGACGGCGACCTGACGGGTCTCGCCGCCGCCGTTCTTCCAGGGCGTGACCGTCATCCCGGCCGAGCGCACGATCCGGATCGACGTCATCCCTCGCCCCCGAAGATGCGGCGGTGCAGGGGATTGAAGCCGATGCGGTAGGCAAGCTCCGCCGGCTGCGCGACGTCCCAGACCGCGAGGTCGGCACGCCTGCCGGCCTCGACGGTGCCCAGCGAGGCGCCGAGGCCGAGCGCGCGGGCCGCCTCGCGCGTGGCGCCGGCCACCGCCTCCTCCGGCGTCAGGCGGAACAGGATGCAGGCCATGTTGACCGCGAGCAGCAGGGAGGTGAGCGGCGACGAGCCCGGGTTGCAGTCGGTCGCGATGGCGATCGGCACACCCGCGGCCCGCAGCGCGTCGATGGGCGGCAGCTTCGTCTCGCGCAGCGCGTAGAACGCGCCCGGCAGCAGGACCGCCACCGTGCCCGCCTTCGCCATCGCGGCGGCCCCGGCCTCGTCCAGGTGCTCCAGGTGCTCGGCCGAGAGCGCGCCGTGGGACGCGGCAAGCGCGGCACCGCCGAGATTGGAGAGCTGCTCCGCATGGAGCTTGACCGGCAGGTCGAGCCGGTGCGCCACCTCGAACACCCGCTCGACCTCGGCGGGAGAGAAGGCGATGCCTTCGCAGAAGGCGTCCACCGCGTCGACCAGGCCTTCGGCGTGGGCGGCCGGCAGCGCCTCGTTGCAGACGAGGTCGACATAGGCGCCGGAGCGGCCCTCGTATTCCGGAGGCACCGCATGGGCGCCGAGGAAGGTCGTGCGCACCGTGACCGCGCGCTCCCGCCCCAGGCGCCGCGCGACGCGCAGCATCTTCAGCTCCGTCTCGACGTCGAGGCCGTAGCCGGACTTCACCTCCACCGTGCCCACTCCCTCGGCGATCAGCCGGTCGAGACGGGTGAGCGCGGATCGGAGCAGCGTCTCCTCGTCCGCCGCCCGCGTCGTCGCGACGGTCGAGCGGATGCCGCCGCCGGCGCGTGCGATCTCCTCGTAGGAGGCGCCCTGCAGGCGCAGCTCGAATTCCCTCGCCCGGTCGCCGCCATGGACGAGATGGGTGTGGCAGTCGACGAGCGCCGGCGTCACGAGCCGGCCGTCGAGCCTTTCGCGCGGCGCTGCCGCGAAGGCGTCCGGCAGGTCGGACTCCGGGCCGCACCAGGCGATCCGGTCGCCGTCGAGGGCGACCGCCCCCCGCTCGACCATGCCCCAGGGCGGACCGCCCGGGACCATGGTGGCGATACGGGCGTCGGCGAGAACGCGGGTCTGTCCGGCCATGCGGCGTCTCCTCGGGCCAATTGCGCTCCTGGAACCTGATTTGTATGATCAAAATGGGAATTATGTCTAGGGTGCCATGATGGCGGCGATCTTCGCGGAGCGGGCCCTTCTGCCCGAAGGCTGGGCCGAGAACGTCCGGGTCTCGATCGACGATGCGGGGCGGATCGCGCGCGTTGGGACGGGGACGGCCGCGGAGCCGGACGACCTGGCGCTGCCCGGGCGCGTGCTGCTGCCCGCCCCCGCCAACCTGCATAGCCACGCCTTCCAGCGCGCGATGGCGGGGCTGACCGAGCACCGCGCCGGCGCGGACGACGACTTCTGGTCCTGGCGCACGCTGATGTACCGGTTCCTCGACCGGCTGACGCCGGAGCGGATGGAAGCGGTCGCCGCCCTCGTCTATGTCGAGATGCTGGAGGCGGGCTACGCATCGGTCGGCGAATTCCACTACGTGCACCACCGGCCCGGCGGCGGCGCTTACGACGACCGGGCCGAGATGTCGGGCCGCATCGTCGCGGCGGCGGCGGCGGCGGGGATCGGGCTCACCCACCTGCCGGTGCTGTACGCGCGGGCCGGCGTGGACGGGGCACCGCTCGCCGGCGGGCAGCTCCGCTTCGGCTGCGACCTCGACCGCTTCCTGCGCATCGTCGAGGGCGTGCGGACGGCGGTCGCGCGCGGCCCCGCCGACGCCCGGGTCGGCGTCGCCCCGCACAGCCTGCGCGCGGTCCCGCCGCCTATGCTGGCGGACCTCGTCGCGGCCGGGACCGAGGGGCCGATCCACATCCACATCGCCGAGCAGACACGCGAGGTCGAGGACGTCGAGGCGGCGTTCGGCGCCCGGCCGGTCGCCTGGCTGCTCGACAACGCCCCGGTCGACGAGCGCTGGTGCCTGGTCCACGCGACCCACATGGTGCCCGGCGAGACGGTGGCGCTCGCCCGCTCGGGCGCCGTCGCCGGGCTCTGCCCGATCACGGAGGCCGATCTCGGCGACGGCGTGTTCGACGCGCAG
>NZ_DASYHS010000259.1:0-15010 GCF_035998295.1 Arenibaculum sp.
TACCTGCATTCGCGCCTGCTCGAGCGCGCGGCGAAGATGAACGACGACCACGGCGCGGGCTCGCTGACGGCGCTGCCGGTCATCGAGACGCAGGCCGGCGACGTCTCCGCCTACATCCCGACCAACGTGATCTCGATCACGGACGGGCAGATCTTCCTGGAGACCGGCCTGTTCTACAAGGGCATCCGCCCGGCCATCAACGTCGGCCTGTCGGTGTCGCGCGTCGGCTCGGCCGCCCAGATCAAGGCGATGAAGCAGGTCGCGGGCACCATCAAGCTCGAGCTCGCCCAGTACCGCGAGATGGCGGCCTTCGCCCAGTTCGCCTCGGACCTCGACGCCGCGACCCAGCGGCTGCTGAACCGCGGCGCCCGCCTGACCGAGCTGCTGAAGCAGCCGCAGTTCAGGCCGCTGCCGGTCGAGGAGCAGGTCGTCTCGATCTTCGCGGGCGTGCGCGGCTACCTCGACAAGGTCCGCATCGATGACGTGAACCGGTTCGAGGCGGCCCTGCTCGACGAGGTCCGGACCAGGGGTGCCAACATCCTGGACGCCATCCGGACCGAGAAGGCGCTGAGCAAGGACACTGAGGAAAAGCTGGCGGGCTTCATCGACAACTTCGCCAAGGTGTTCGTCTGAGCGGGGGTCTCCCCCGCTCACTCTGCCCGACAGGGCTCACGACGGCGAAATGAAGGCCCGGAATGCCAAGCCTCAAGGACCTCAAGAACCGGATCGCCAGCGTCAAGTCGACGCAGAAGATCACCGCCGCCATGAAGATGGTCGCCGCCTCGAAGCTGCGCCGTGCGCAGGAGCAGGCGGAGGCCGGCCGCCCCTATGCCGAGCGCCTGGGGCGGATGCTGACCTCGCTGGCCGCCAACGTGCAGGGCACGGGGGAAGGCCCGAGGCTGATGAGCGGCACCGGCAGCCAGGATACCCACCTGCTGGTCGTGATCACCGCCGATCGCGGCCTGTGCGGCGCGTTCAACAGCTCGGTCGTGCGCGAGGCGCGCCGCCAGATCCAGCGCCTCCAGGGCGAGGGCAGGACGGTCAAGGTCGTGACCGTCGGCCGCAAGGGGCGCGACCAGCTCCGCCGCACGTTCTCGGGACTGATCGTGCACAGCTTCGAGGAGATCGGCCGCAGGCGGCTGAGCTTCGCCGAGGCGGACATGATCACGGCCAAGGTCCTGGAGATGTACGACGCGGGCGAGTTCGACGTCTGCTCGGTGGTCTTCAACCGGTTCAAGTCCGCGATGACGCAGATCGTGACGGTCCAGCAGCTGGTGCCGTTCGCGGTGCCCGAGGCGGCCGAGACGACCGACGCCGCGGCCGAGGCCAAGGCGCTGTACGAGTTCGAGCCCGACGAGGAGCAGATCCTGGCCGATCTGCTGCCGAAGAACCTGTCGATCCAGGTGTACCGGGCCCTGCTGGAGAGCGCGGCGAGCGAGCAGGGCGCCCGGATGACCGCCATGGACAACGCGACGCGCAACGCCGGCGACATGATCAACAAGCTGACGCTGACCTACAACCGTACCCGCCAGGCCGTCATCACCAAGGAGCTGATCGAGATCATCTCCGGTGCCGAGGCGGTGTGACGAAGGCCCAGTGTCGACAGACTTAGGTTCCGAGGGAGCGAACCCGATGGATGCAATCACCCAGACCACCAACACGGTCGGCAAGATCACCCAGGTCATGGGCGCCGTCGTCGACGTCCAGTTCGACGGCGAGCTGCCGGCGATCCTGAACGCGCTGCACACCACGAACGAGGGCAAGACCCTGGTGCTCGAGGTCGCGCAGCATCTCGGCGAGAACACGGTCCGCGCCATCGCGATGGACACCACGGACGGCTTGGTCCGCGGCCAGCAGGTCACGGACACCGGCGCCCCGATCGCGGTGCCGGTCGGCCCCGAGACGCTGGGCCGCATCCTGAACGTGATCGGCGAGCCGATCGACGAGCGGGGCCCGGTCAACGCGGCGCGGTCGCTGCCGATCCACCGCTCGGCGCCGGAGTTCACCGAGCAGTCGACCGAGGCCCAGGTCCTGGTCACGGGCATCAAGGTCATCGACCTGCTGGCACCCTACGCCAAGGGCGGCAAGATCGGCCTGTTCGGCGGCGCCGGCGTCGGCAAGACCGTCACGATCATGGAGCTGATCAACAACGTCGCCAAGGCGCATGGCGGCGTGTCGGTGTTCGCCGGCGTGGGCGAGCGCACCCGCGAGGGCAACGACCTCTACCACGAGATGATGGAATCGGGCGTCATCAAGACCGACGGCCCCGGCTCCAAGGTGGCGCTGGTCTACGGCCAAATGAACGAGCCGCCGGGTGCCCGCGCGCGCGTCGGCCTGTCGGGCCTGACGCTGGCCGAGTACTTCCGCGACGAGGAAGGCCAGGACGTTCTGTTCTTCGTCGACAACATCTTCCGCTTCACCCAGGCGGGCTCGGAAGTGTCGGCGCTGCTCGGCCGCATCCCGTCGGCGGTCGGCTACCAGCCGACGCTGTCGACCGACATGGGCGCGCTCCAGGAGCGAATCACCTCGACGAAGAAGGGCTCGATCACCTCGGTCCAGGCCATCTACGTGCCTGCCGACGACCTGACCGACCCGGCCCCGGCCACCTCCTTCGCCCATCTGGACGCGACCACCGTGCTGTCGCGCTCCATCGCCGAGATGGCGATCTTCCCGGCGGTCGACCCGCTCGACAGCACGTCGCGCATCCTCGACCCCCGCGTCGTCGGCGAGGAGCACTACGAGGTCGCGCGCTCGGTCCAGCGCGTGCTGCAGACCTACAAGTCGCTGCAGGACATCATCGCGATCCTGGGCATGGACGAGCTGTCCGAGGAGGACAAGCTGGTCGTCGCCCGCGCCCGCAAGATCCAGCGCTTCCTGTCGCAGCCCTTCCACGTGGCCGAGGTCTTCACCGGCACTCCCGGCAAGCTCGTCAGCCTCGAGGACACCATCAAGGGCTTCAAGGGCATCGTGAACGGCGACTACGACCACCTGCCCGAGGCCGCCTTCTACATGGTCGGCACCATCGAGGAAGCGGTCGAGAAGGCCCGCAAGATGGCCGCCGAAGCGGCCTGACCTCCCGATCCCGCGTCCGGCTCTCTCTCCCCGCGCAGAGAGGGCCGGGCGGCCGGGCGGGTCCCCGTCCGACGTGCATGTGACAGGAAGCGAACATGGCCGACAAGGTCGAATTCGAGTTGGTCTCGCCGGAGAAGCTGCTGGTGTCCCAGGCGGTCGACATGGTCGTCGTGCCGGGCGGCGAGGGCCATTTCGGCGTGCTCCCCGGCCATGCGCCGATGATCACGACCGTGCGGCCGGGCGTCATCGACATCTTCGAGGGCGACCAGGTCGTCGACCGCATCTTCGTCGCCGGCGGCTTCGCCGAGGTGACGGAGGAACGGTGCACGGTGCTGGCCGAAGAGGCGGCGTCCGTCGCGTCGCTCGACCGCGCGGCGGTCGAGAAGCAGGTCCGCGACCTCGGGGAGGACGTGGCCGACGCCAAGTCCGATACCGAGCGGGCGGCGGCCGAGGCGCGCCTCGCCGTCGCGCAGGCCAAGCTGGAAGCGATCGGCGGCACCACCGCTCATTAAAGGGCCGGCCTGCGCCGGGGCTTGGCAACGGGGAAGGTTTACCCCCAAATTGACCTCCGGTGAGCGCGGGACCTTTCGCTTCCACCGAAGGAAAAGGCGGGGATACTTTCACGATGGCTCGCAGACATTGGACTCTCGACGACCTGCCGTGGGACCGGCTCGACCCGTCCCAGGTCGATGACGGGCTCGTGGCCATCATCAAGGCCGCGGCGCTGGTCGAGTACAACGGCGACGACTACGCCACATATCTGTGCAACGTCTTCCACGACGACCCCGAGTTCCAGCAGGTGGCCCGCGACTGGGCCGTCGAGGAGATCCAGCACGGGCAGGCGCTCGGCCGCTGGGCCGAGCTGGTCGACCCCTCCTGGAGCCTGGAACGGGCGTCGCGCCGCTTCTGCGACGCCTACGCGCTGGACCTGTCCGCCGACCAGTCGGTCCGGGGTTCGCGCAGCGGCGAGCTGATCGCGCGCTGCATGGTCGAGACCGGGACCAGCTCCTACTATACGGCGCTCGGCGACGCCTGCCGGGAGCCGGTGCTGAAGGAGATCTGCCGGCACGTCGCGGCGGACGAGCTGCGCCACTACAAGCTCTTCTACACCTATCTGAGACGCTACCTGGAGAAGGAGGAGCTCGGCCGGCTCAGCCGTCTGCGCATCGCGCTCAGCCGGATCATGGAGTCCGAGGACGACGAGCTCGCCCGCGCCTACTGGGCGGCGAACGCGGCCGAAGGCGAGGACTACGACCTCGCGCGCTTCTCGCGGGCCTATATGAGCCGCGCGTATTCCTACTACCGGCCGGGGCACGTCGACCGCGGCATGGCGATGATCTTCAAGGCCGTTGGGCTGAAGCCGCAGACCCGGCTCTTCTCGGCCGCGTCCCGGATCGCGTGGTGGTTCATGGACCGCCGCCTCAAGGGCCTGGCCAAGGCCGCCTGAGGAGAGCCGAGGGGGCGACCGCCGCGGCGCGGCGGGTCAGGCTTCCAGCAGCAGGTCGGTATGGTGCTCGGCCCGGCGCAGCATGCTCTCGCGCAGCTTCGTCAGGGCCCTGTGCTCGAGCTGGCGGACGCGTTCCTTGGAAACGCCGAGCGCGCGGCCGAGCCGCTCCAGCGTCGCTCCGTCGTCGCGCAGCCGGCGCTCGGCGATGATCGCGCGTTCCCGCGGGGTCAGCTCGCCGAGTGCTTCGGCGAGCCAGCGCGAGCGCGTCGCGCCGTCGCGCATGCCGATCACGACGTCCTCGGGGCTCGGGCGGCCGTCGGCGAGGACGTCCTGCCATTCGCCCTCGCCGTCCTCGGACAGCGGCGCGTTCAGCGACTGGTCGGCCCCCGACAGGCGCAGCTCCATCGCCTGCACCTCGTTCTCGTCGACCGACAGGGTCTCGGCGATCTTCGCCCGCCCCTCCGGCGTCAGCACGCCGTTCAACTCCGCCCCTTCGATCCGGGCGCGCAGGCGCCGCAGGTTGAAGAACAGCGCCTTCTGGGCGGCCGTCGTCCCGGTCCGGACGATCGACCAGTTGCGCAGGATATAGTCCTGCATGGCCGACCGGATCCACCAGGCCGCATAGGTGGAGAAGCGCACGCCGCGCTCGGGCTCGAAGCGGGCCGCCGCCTGCATCAGCCCGACATTGCCCTCCTGGACGAGGTCGCCCATCGGCAGCCCGTAATTGCGCAGGCGCGTCGCGTTCGCGACGACGAGGCGGGTGTGGGAGCGCACGAGGTCGTGCAGCGCCCGCTCGTCTCCGCCCTCACGCCATCGGCAGGCGAGTTCGTGCTCGTGGTCGCGCGCGAGCATGGGCTCGCGCATCGAGGTCTCGATGAAGTTCCGGTTCGCTTTCTGCGTCTCGGGGTCGTCGATATGCGCCATCGTCCTGCCCTTCCCCTGCGCGGCTTGTCTCGGGTTGATACGAGGCATCGCGGGGAATGGATCGGTGGCGGGCGAAAATTCGCGCGAAAAAGTTCCGGCCCGGAGGTCAGGCCTCGATGATCTCCAGGATCTCGCCGGACGGGGCCAGGCAGGCGCAGGCGAGCCGGCCGCCGAAACCGCAGCCCGCGTCCAGGGTCGCGGCGTGGTCGGTGACCGCGATGCCGCCGCGCGCGGGATCGTAGCCCCGGACGACCCGGGCGAAGGTCTCGTAGGGGCCGGAGATGCGCTGGAAGCCCGGAGCGCCCCACCAGAAGGCGTCGCCCTGCGCCGCCAGCGGCCGGGCCGGGTCCAGGCCGGCATGGACGAGCAGCAGCCCGGTCGGCTCGCGCCCGCCTTCGCCGCCCTCGTTCCTGCCGGGAAGGCTCGTATAGGCGGCGCGTCGCAACGCGCTCGCCAGGTTCTCGTGGCCCGGCCGGTCGCGCATCGCCGCGCGCAGCGCGTTGGTCCAGCGGGTCAGCGCGACCGCGCCCTCGCGGGCCGCGCGCAGCCCGGCCTCGGCACTGCCGCCATAGGCGGCCAGCGTCGCGCCGACGCCCTGGTTGAGCATCCAGCCCAGGACCTCGGCCGGGTTGGGCGCGAACTGGAGCTGCAGCAGCTTCTGCCACATCTCCTCCTGCGCGCCGCGCAGATAGACGATGTCGTCGGCATCGAGGCCGGGAACGGCGAGCAGCGCGATGCGGAAGCCCAGCAGCTCGTCCAGCGTCTCGGTGACGGCGGGGCCGTGGCCGACGAGGTTGCCGAGATAGACGAGCCGGTCGCCGGCGACGAAGCGCTTGCCGACCTCGTCATGGATCGCCCCCAGCCGCCCGGCGTCGCCGTGGATGGCCCCCACGGCCCAGACGCGGCGGGGCTGCCGCAGATCGGCGAAGCGCTGGTTGTCGGAGGTCAGCATGCGGGAATCGGTGCTCCGGCTCGACGAGAACCGGGCCGGAGTGTAAGCGCCGGCGGCGTTGCGCGGAAGAGAGAAACCGCAGGGGCGGCGCCCGGGGCGCCGGTTCCGCCCCTGGCCCGGCGTATCAGGCGGCCGCCTTGGTCAGGACGGCTTCGAGCCTCTCGGTCGCCCTCAGCTCGTCGATCCGCTCGACGGCGGCGAGTTCGCGCGCGAGGCGCTCCAGCGCCGCCTGGTAGATCTGGCGCTCGCTGTAGGACTGGTCGGACTGCTCGGTGCCGCGATACAGGTCGCGCACCACCTCGGCGATCGACACCGGGTCGCCGGAATTGATCTTCGCCTCGTATTCCTGGGCGCGGCGGCTCCACATCGTGCGGCGGATCTTGCTCTTGCCCGTGAGCGTCTCCAGCGCCTCCTTGATCCGGTCGCGGCTGCTGAGCCGGCGCAGGCCCGAGTTCCGGGCCTTGCCGACCGGAACCTTGAGCGTCATGCGCTCCTTCTCGAAGGTGATCGCGTAAAGGGTGACCTCCTGCCCGGCGATCGTATGCGTCTCGATCCCGGCGACGCGGCCGACGCCGTGTGCGGGGTAGACGACGAAGTCGCCGGCCGCAAAATCAAGCTTGCTCGTCATTCCCAGTTGCTCTCACTTCACGCACGCCGGCCTTGACGGAAGCGTCACGGCCAGAGGACAAGGTAGGACCCCGCAGCCGGTGCGCAATCTGCGGCCCGAACCGGCGGTAACGGCAGTCGGAGTCCTGGGCGTCAGGAAAACCGGCGCGTCTTCCGTCGCGCCGCAATGCCAACGATCATATAGGATATGACGGGTGGGTTACAAAGGGTTCGAGCGCGACCATTTCGCACCGCGGCATGAGTTGCCGGATGGCGGCCCTGCGGAATCTGCATGACCATGCGGACGAACTGCACGAGCCGGAACGATTCGCCGGCGCGTCACGACCCGGGCGCGCTGCCGCGCCCGGGCTTCGGGCTCACGAACCGGAGCCGGGATTCGCGCTGAAGAACTTGTCGAACTTGCCGGCCGTGCCCTTGAATTCGTCCGCGTCGGCGGGCGGCTCCTTCTTGCGGGTCAGGTTCGGCCACTTCTCGGCATAGTCGCGGTTCATTGCCAGCCAGGTTTCGGCATTCGGCTCGGTGTCCGGGATGATCGCTTCCGCCGGGCATTCGGGCTCGCACACGCCGCAGTCGATGCACTCGTCCGGGCTGATGACGAGCATGTTCTCCCCTTCGTAGAAGCAGTCGACCGGGCAAACCTCGACGCAGTCCGTGTATTTGCACTTTATGCAGAGTTCCGTAACGACGTAGGGCATCCTCGTCTTCCCTCTCTCCTGTGCGGCAGCGGCGCCCGCCGGAACGCTGCCGCCGGTGTTACCCCAGTGCTCTCTCAGGCGTCCGGGGCGGGATCGGAAAGCCCCATGCGGTCGAGCACCCGTTTGCGTGCTGCACCCCGGTCGCGGTCGGAGACGTAGAGCAGTCCACCCACCCTGCGCAAGAGGCTCGCTTCCAAATCGTGCAAGTGCCCGTCGGCGTAGACCACCTCCCATAGCATCTCGATCATTTCGATCCGCTCGGCCTCGTCGAACCGGTCCTTGAGGGTGGAGGTGAAGCGGTGCCACTGGGCGGGGCCCTGCGTTTCCTTGTGCGCCGCCTCGGCGAGGCTGCGCGCCTCCTCCTCGCTCAAGGAGAAGCGGCGGCGGACGATGTCGGCGATCACGGCCCTCTCCTCCGGGCCGATTCCCTCGTCCATCCTGGCGGCCTCGAACAGCAGCGCCGCGGCGGCCAGCTGCACCTTGTCCTTCCTGCCGATTTCCTCTTCCTCCGGGTCGCCCTGGAGGAAGGTCATGATCCTGTTGAGCATCGGTCGATCGTCCTGGCTGCGGTCGGGTGTCGTTCCCTACATGGTGGCCTCGCCGGGCTTGCCAAGCGCAAGCGCCCGGGAGGGTTGCCGCGCAAGGCGGCCGGCGCTAGCCTGTTTCCATGACCGGTCCCGCCGACGACGTTCCCGAAGGCCCCCCCGCCGCCGATCCGCGCCGCCGCCACGCGCCGGCCGCCGAGCGCAACCGCGACCCCATACTGGCGGTCCTGCGCCGGGTGCTGCCGGAGCGGGGCGTCGTGCTGGAGGTGGCGAGCGGCACCGGCCAGCATGCCGCCCATTTCGCCCGCGGCCTGCCGCACCTGGTCTGGCAGCCGAGCGACCCCGACCCGGACAACCGGGCCAGCATCGCGGCCTGGACCGGGGGCATCGCGACCGTCCGCCCGCCGCTCGACCTCGACGCCGCCGGCGGCGACTGGCCGGTGGAGCGCGCGGACGCCGTCGTGTGCATCAACATGATCCACATCGCCCCCTGGCCGGCGGCGCTGGGCCTGCTCGCCGGCGCCGCGCGCGTGCTCGGCCCCGGCGCGCCGCTCTGTCTCTACGGGCCTTTCAGGCGCGGCGGCCGGCACACCGCCCCCTCCAACGAGGCGTTCGACGCCGACCTGCGGCGCCGCGACCCCGCCTGGGGCGTGCGCGACCTGGACGAGGTGGCGCGCGCCGCCGAGGCGGCGGGCCTGCGCCCGGACGACGTGGTCGAGATGCCGGCCAACAACCTTTCCGTCGTGTTCCGGCGCTCCTGACGCCCGCTCCTGACGCCCCCTCCTGATACCGGTCAGGCCACCGGCTGCGGGTCCGGCGCCCGCCGGCGCAGGTTCTCCAGGACCGCGGGTTTGGCGTCCGGCTCGATCGTGACGACGCACAGCACCTGGTCGGCGCGGGTCAGGTTGGCGGCGAAATGCGCGTTGACCCTCTCGTCGGGCGAGCGGTCCATGCGCGGGAAGAAGTCGGGGGCGACCATCGCCTGGCCGCCCAGCACGGCGCCCGTGTCCTCGACCAGCACGAGGTTCGGGTTGAGCGCGCGCGCGATCCTGCCCGCCAGTTCCGCCAGGGCGGGGTCCTGCGGGCCGGGGATCTCGGGATACAGGCGCACTCCGTCGATGCGCGGGAACATGCCCTGCAGCAGCTTGTAGAAGACGGGGTTGTAGGTCTTGCTCGAGACGACGTCCGGCAGGTTGCGGGGGTCGTCCTCGCAGATCCGCTCGAAGAAGAACCGCGTCAGCCGCTTGAACAGCGCGCCCTGGCGATGGCTGCCGGCGACCATCGCGGTCCAGATGTAGAGGCTGTCGACGCCCGGCTTCCTGAGCCAGCGCGAGGCGAGCAGCCCGAGGACCCTTCCGTCCGCCCGGTCGGTGGCGAGCCCGAGATGGTCGTAGTCCTCGAAGATCGTGGGCTGGGTCCCGAAATACTGGCGGACGTTGAAGTCCGGCATGCCCGCCTGCAGGTCCTCGACCACCCGCGCGCCCATCTCCGGCGTGAACGCCCGGTCCTTGCGGGTGAAATTCAGGTCGTAGTCTTCGTAGCGCCGGCTTTCCGCCGATGTCCGCCCCCCGGTCATCCCCGTCTCCTGCAAGGTTGAAACGGGCACAGGCCCGCGGGTCCATGCTATCCGACCGGATTGCACATGGCGAAAGCAATTGATGTACAGCTAATCCGAACGAAAGGCCAGATGCGAGGGGGCGATGTTCCGGAGCGCCGTTCCGACCGTTGCGTCCCAGGGCAGGCGCCTCAGGGCCGGCGCGGCAGCGCCGTGTCGGCCGAGGGAGGGGCCAGGTCCTCGTACAGCGTGCGGGCCTCGGCCGGGGGCCCGCGGCGGCTGCCGATGGCCGTGATCCGCACGACCCGGACATGCCCGCCCTGGACGAAGGTCAGCACGTCGCCGGGCCTGACCGCGTGGTGCGCCTTGGTGACCGGCGCGCCGGCCATGCGCACGCCGCCGGCGTTGCACAGCTTGGCGGCGAGGCTGCGCGACTTGAAGAAGCGCGCGTGCCACAGCCACTTGTCGATGCGGATGCGCCCCGGCCCCGGGTCGGGCAGCCCGTCCCCGTCCCCGCCGTCTTCGGGGCCGTCTTGGGGATCGTCGCGGTCGTTCGGGCTCATCCTCGTCCGGCCAGGTGCCTCAGCTTCGCGAACGGGGAATCCTCGAAGGCGCCCTTGCGCTGGATGGGCGGCTTCGGCCGCCGGTGGCCGTGGCCGCCGCGGCCGCGCTTCCAGGTGACGGCCCCGTCCTCCTCCTCGCGCCGGCGGTAGCCGAGCGCGCCCAGCACGCCTTCGAGCTCCGCCACCGAGGAACCGATCATCTGGGCGAGCTGCGGGCTCGCCTCCAGCCGCTGCGTGGGGTCGCGCCGGTAGAGCTCGCCCTCGAAGCGCTCCAGGATGTCGACGCGCACGGCCCGGGGGCCCAGCGGCGGGTATCCGATCGCCTCCCAGAAGCCCGCCGGCGCCGGCCCCGTCGGCACCGCGATCCGTCCTGGCGGCGGCGTCGGCGGCGGCAGCGGCATGCCGTTGCGCACGGCCCACAGCAGCGCGCGCAGCGCCACCGCCGCGGGCTTCACGAGTGCCGGCAGGAAGACGTGCCCGGTGCCGAACCGCACGCCCAGCGCCGCCAGCGCCTTGCGCTCGGACTTGTCGAGCGTGGACAGCGCCGGCTCGACCGCGCCGCGTGCCACGCTCCCCAGCGCCTCGGCGATCTGGAAGGCGATGCCGCGGGCGGTGCCGCCGATCTCGACCCCGGCCGCCTCGGGCGCGGTCAGGCGCATCAGCGGCGCCAGGCGCGCGGCGACGTGGCTCTCGACCCAGCGGGCGAGCCGGGCGCGCAGCCGGTCGCGCTGCGCCCCGTCCAGCAGGTCGTCGTGGACCGGCACCACGCCCGGCACCAGCACCGAGGGGCCCGGGCCGAGCCGCGCGACCGGCGCGCCGGTCCAGCTCAGCGTGCCGTCGTCGGCGAGCGCGAACGCCTCGTCCTCCGCCTGCTCCAGCGCGCGCACGCGCCGGGCGATCTCGCCGCCCAGCACGCGGCGCGCCGCCGCCATCAGCGGCCGCGTGTCGTCCTGCGCGGCCTCGGGGTCGAGGATGAAGCGCAGCCCCTCGATCCGGCCGACCGGATGCCCCTCGACCAGCACCTCGCCGTCGGGCCGGACCGCGCCCAGCAGCTCGGCGCCGGACTGCAGGCTGCGGACCAGCAGGGCCGAGCGGCGGTCGATGAAGCGCTGGGTCAGCCGCTCGTGCAGGGCATCCGACAGCTTGTCCTCGATCGCGCGCGTCCGCTCCTGCCAGGCGCCGGGGTCGGCGAGCCAGTCGCCGCGATGGGAGACGTAGGTCCAGGTCCGGATATGCGCGATGCGCGCGACCAGCGCGTCGATGTCGCCCTCGGTGCGGTCGAGCCGGGCGACGTGGCCCGCGACCCAGTCCTCCGGCAGGTGCCCGCCCATGCCCGGCCCGCCGGCCGCCATCAGGTGGCGGTAGATCTGGGAGAGCAGGCGCGTGTGGGCGTCCGACATCACCTTGCGGAAGTCGGGGATCTGGCAGACCTCCCACAGCAGGCGCACCGCGCCCCGGTTGCGCGCCAAGCCGGCGATCTCAGCGTCGGCGGCCAGGGCCGCCAGCGCCATCTGGTCGTCGGCCTCGCGGACGCGCACCAGCTCCGGGACGTCCGGGCGCATCTCGAGCGAGCGCAGCAGCGCCTTGGGGCTGTCGAACCGGAGGTCGGCGTTGCGGTACGTCAGCGAGGTCAGCGGCTCGAACGCGTGGTTCTCGACCCGCTCCACCGTCTCCTCGTCGATGCCCTGGGCGTCGGCGGTGGTCCCGAAGGTGCCGTCGCTCATGTGCCGGCCGGCGCGGCCGGCGATCTGCGCGATCTCCGTCGCCCGCAGGCGCCGCGGCGCCCAGCCGTCGAACTTCACGAGCTTGGCGAAGGCGACGTGGTCGACGTCCATGTTGAGGCCCATGCCGATCGCGTCGGTCGCGACCAGGTAGTCGACCTCGCCGGCCTGGTAGAGCCCGACCTGCGCGTTGCGGGTGCGCGGGCTCAGCGCCCCCAGCACCACGGCCGTGCCGCCGCGCTGGCGGCGGATCAGCTCGGCCAGCGAGTAGACGTCGGTCGCCGAGAAGGCGACGACGGCCGAGCGGGGCGGCAGCCGCGTCAGCTTCTTCGTCCCGGCATAGCTGAGCTGCGAGAAGCGCGGCCGGGTCACGAAGTCGACGCCCCGGACCAGCTTCTGGATCAGCGGCCGGATCGTCTCGGCGCCGAGGAACATCGTCTCGTCCATGCCGCGCGCGTGCAGCAGGCGGTCGGTGAAGACGTGGCCCCGTTCCGGGTCGGCGCAGAGCTGGATCTCGTCCACGGCCAGGAACGACACCGGCCGGTCGAGCGGCATGGACTCGACCGTGCAGACGAAGTAGCGCGCCCCCGGCGGGACGATCTTCTCCTCGCCGGTGACCAGGGCCACCGCGGCCCGTCCCTTGGCCTTGACGATCTTGTCGTAGTTCTCGCGGGCCAGCAGGCGCAGCGGAAAGCCGATCATTCCCGACCGGTGGCCCAGCATCCTCTCGACCGCGAGGTGCGTCTTGCCGGTGTTGGTCGGGCCCAGGACGGCGGTGACGCGGCCCCGGTCGCCGGAAGCGGTTGACTGCATGGCTACAGCATTGGGGCTGCCCCCGCCTTTTGCAAGTGCGGCAAGGGGAGCCGCCCGGCCGTGCGGAGGCTTGCGCGCAAGAGGTGCTTTGCACATATCTGCGCCACGCTCCACCCGCTCTAACGCCCTACCCGAAGGTGACAATCGATGACCGAGGAACGGCTCAGTTTTCAAGCGGAGGTCAGCCGCCTGCTCGACATCGTCGCGCACTCGCTGTACAGCGACAAGGAGGTCTTCCTGCGCGAGCTGGTCTCGAACGCCTCGGACGCCTGCGACCGGCTGCGCTACGCGTCCCTGACCCAGCCGGAACTGTCGGCCGACGATCCCGACCTGCGCATCCGCCTGGTCGTCGACGAGCAGGCGCGGACCCTGACCGTGGCCGACAACGGCGTCGGCATGAGCCGCGACGACCTGATCGAGAACCTGGGCACCATCGCGCGCTCCGGCACGGCCGCCTTCCTGGGCCGGCTCACCGGCGACGCGCGCAAGGACGTCAACCTGATCGGCCAGTTCGGCGTCGGCTTCTACTCCGCCTTCATGGTCGCCGACCGCGTCGAGGTGCTGACCCGCAAGGCCGGCGAGGACGCCGGCTGGCGCTGGCTCTCCGACGGCAGGGGCGAGTTCACGATCTCCGAGGCGCCCGGCCTGCCGCGGGGGACCCGCGTGGTGCTGCACCTGAAGGAGGAGGAGGGCGAGTTCCTCGAGGAGGCGCGCCTGCGCGCCGTGGTGCGCAAGTACAGCGACCACATCGCCCTGCCGATCCTGCTCGGCGACGGCGACGGCGCCCCGACCCTGAACCGCGCCTCGGCGCTGTGGACGCGCTCGCGCTCCGAGATCACCGAGGACGAGTACAAGGAGTTCTACCACCACGCCGGCCATGCCTTCGACGACCCGTGGCTGACCCTGCATTGGCGCGCCGAAGGCAAGATCGAGTACACGAGCCTGCTGTTCGTGCCCTCGTCCCGGCCCTTCGACCTGTTCGACCCCGCCCGCAAGCACCGCGTCAAGCTCTACGTCCGGCGGGTGTTCATCACCGACGAGGCCGAGGGACTGGTGCCGGCGTATCTGCGCTTCCTGCGCGGCGTCGTCGACAGCGAGGACCTGCCGCTCAACGTCAGCCGCGAGATGCTCCAGCACAACCCCGTGCTGTCGCGCATGCGCGCCGGCATCACGCGCCGGGTGCTGGGCGACCTCGTCCGCAAGGCCGAGGACGCCGAGCAGGCGGAGGCCTACGGCCGCTTCTGGGAAGCCTTCGGCGCCGTGCTGAAGGAAGGGCTGTACGAGGACGCCGAGAACCGGGACCAGATCCTGAAGCTGTGCCGGTTCCGCAGCACCGCCGCCGACGGGCTGGTCTCGCTCGCCGACTATCTCGGCCGCATGAAGGAAGGCCAGGACGCCGTCTACTACATCACCGGTGAGGACGCCGACGCGCTGATGCGCAGCCCGCAGCTCGAAGGCTTCCGGGCCAAGGGCGTCGAGGTTCTGCTGCTGACCGATCCGGTCGACGAGTTCTGGCTGCCCACTGTCGGTGAGTACGAGGGGCGCCGGTTCAAATCCGTCACGCGCGGCGGCGCCGACCTGTCCAAGGTCAAGGCCGAGACGGCGCCCGAGCCGGCGGAGACCGTGCCGGAAGGGGCGATGGGCAGCCTGATCGCCCTGTTCAAGACGACGCTGGGCGACGCGGTGAAGGACGTCCGCGCGTCGGAGCGCCTGACCGACAGCGCCGTGTGCCTGGTCGCCGACGAGGGCGACATGGACATGCACCTGGAGCGGCTGCTGAAGCAGCATCGCCAGCTCTCGGCCGAGGCGCGGCGCATCCTGGAGGTGAACCCCGCCCATCCGCTGATCCGCCGCCTGGCGGAGCAGGCCGGCGGCGACGGGGCGGCTTCCGGCCTGGAGGACGTCGCCTGGCTGCTGCTGGACCAGGCGCGAATCGTCGAGGGCGAGCCGCTCCCCGATCCGGCCGCCTTCTCGCGCCGCCTTGCCTCGCTGCTGGAAAAGGGCATCGCACCGCCGCTGGCGGCCTGACGCCGGGGCCATTGGCGGCCTGACGCCGGGGCCGCTGTCGGCCTGACATCGGAGCCGGGGGCGGCCGG
>NZ_DASYHS010000024.1:0-73448 GCF_035998295.1 Arenibaculum sp.
TGTTCTGCCGCATCGCCGCGCGGGGCGCGCCCCTGGCCGAGGCCGCGCGCCGTGCCGGCTGCGCCCCCGGCTCGGCGCCGTGGTCGCGCGCGGACGTCCGGGCCCGCCTCGTCGAACTGTCCGCCCAGGAGGAGAACCGGCGCGAGGCTCTCGTCGAGCAGATGCGCCGGCAGCACGACGAGCTGTACGGCAAGCTGGTCGAGCAGGGGCACTTCCCCGCTGCCGCCCGTCTGCTGGCCCACCAGTGGCGCTTCGAGAAGGATGTCGGCGCCGTCCGAGCCGTGACCCGGGCCGAGCGCGAGCGCCTGCGCGAGGACCTGCACGAGGAGGTCCGGGGCGAACTGCGCGAGGAACTGCGCGGCAAGATCCAGGCGGAACTGGTTGAGGAGCTGCGCAAGGAGTTGGCCGGACTGCGCAAGGAAATGCGTGACGAGCTGCGCGCGGAAATGCGCGCCGGGCCGAAGACGAAAACCGGGACCGTGACGAAACATGACATTCCCGCACGTTTCGACGCCCCGGTGCCCTCCGGCCCGCTGGCCGGCCCGCTGGTGGCCGCTCCGCAGAGCGCCGGCAGCCTGAAGGCCCGCCTGCGGGACCAGCCCCTGCCGGTCCCCACCGGCAATCTCGCCCGGACCGCCTGAATATCCCCTCTCCCGTGCAACGGGAGAGGAAATACTCAACCGAATAGCGTCCGCAGAGGAATGCGGGGCGAGGTCCGGGCGGAACTGAGGGAGGAGCTGCGCCGCGAGCTGCGCACCGGGACCGTGACGAAACATGACATTCCCCCACGTTTCGACGCCCCGCTGCCCTCCGGTCCGCTGGCCGGCCCGCAGGCCGCCGCCGCTCCGCAAGGCGTCGGCGAACTGCGAAGTGTGCATTCCCGGCGCGGAGCTGGAAGCGCCGTCAACCCGAGTCCGGAGCCCTGACCGGCGAGTGGACGCCCCGGGGCCGGACATGCTATCGGCGAGCACCCTCGGGGATCCGGGGGAAGGCGGAGGAAAGACATGATCCGGGCCGTGCTCTGGGACATCGACGGCACGCTGCTGGACAGCGAACCCCATCATTTCGCCGCGATGGCGGCCGTCTGCGCACGTCACGGCCATGTCCTGTCGCAGGCCGACTACGACCGGCTGCTCGGCCGCTCCATGCCCGAGGTCTACGCCCTGCTGGACGCGGTCGAACCGATGCCCTTCGACGTCGCGGACTTCGCCCGCGCCTGTACCGGGCGCTACGTGGAGACGGTCGCCTCGGTGCGGCCGCGTCCCGGCGCGCTGGAGAGGGTCGACTGGCTGGCGGCCCGCGGCGTGCCGCAGGCCTGCGTTTCCAACAGCGGGCGCGCCGTCGTCGATGCGAACATGGGGCGCATGGCGCGCGCTTCGCTCGCCTTCGCGATCAGCCGCGACGACGTCGTGCACGGCAAGCCGCATCCCGAGCCCTACCTGGCCGCGGCGGCGCGCCTGGGGCTCGCCCCGTCGGCCTGCCTCGTCGTCGAGGACAGCCCGGTCGGTGCCCGCTCGGCGCGGGCGGCCGGCATGAGGACCGTTGCCTGGCCGCAGGTCCCGGGCCTGGACTTCGACGGCGCGGAGGTCGTGGGCGACCTGGGCACGCTCGACTGGGCGGGCCTGCTGGAGCTGGCGTAGGTTCCCGCCACCCGCTTCCCCGCCACGCAACGATCGGTTACGATCCGTTCCCCTTCGGCCCCCGGCAGGGGTTGAAGGGGAGCGGACGACGGAGACGACAGATGACTGCGCTTGCCCACGGCTCAGCGACGGGAGCGGACGCGCTCGATACCGGGATGGACGCGATCGGCCGCGCCGCGCGCGCGGCCTCGGCGATGCTGGCGGCCGTGCCGGCGGAGGCCAAGGCGCAGGCGCTGCGGGCTGCGGCGGCGCGCCTGCGGCAGGACTGCGGCCGGGTCCTCGCCGCCAACGCCGAGGACGTGGCGCAGGCCCGCGCCCGCGGGCTGACGGGCTCTCTGGTCGACCGGCTCGTCCTCGACCCGGCCCGCGTCGAGGCGATGGCGCGCGGGCTCGAGGACATCGCGGATCTGCCCGATCCCGTCGGCGGCATCATCGCCGAGTGGGAGCGGCCCAACGGGCTGCGGATCCGCCGCGTGCGCGTGCCGCTCGGGGTGATCGGCATCATCTATGAGAGCCGGCCGAACGTGACGGCCGATGCCGGCGGGCTGTGCCTGAAGTCCGGCAACGCCTGCATCCTGCGCGGCGGCTCGGAAAGCTTCGCGTCCTCCCGCGCGATCGCCGACGCGATGCGGGCCGGCATCGCGTCCGCCGGGCTGCCCGCCGACGCGATCCAGCTCGTCCCCACCACCGACCGCGCCGCCGTCGGCCGGATGCTGGCCATGGCCGAGCATATCGACGTGATCGTCCCGCGCGGCGGCCGCTCCCTGATCGAGCGCGTCGCCGCCGAGAGCCGCATCCCCGTCATCAAGCACCTGGACGGCATCTGCCACGTCTATGTCGACGCGGCGGCGGACGAGGCGAAGGCGCGTGCCGTGGTCATGAACTCCAAGATGCGCCGGACCTCGGTCTGCGGCGCGGCCGAGACGCTGCTGGTCGACCGGGCGGCGGCGGCGCGCCTGCTGGCGCCGCTGGTCCGCGACCTGCTGGAGGCCGGCTGCGAGGTCCGCGGCGACGAGGCGGTGCGCGCGGTCGACCCGCGCGTCCGCCCCGCCGCACCCGAGGACTGGGACACCGAATACCTGGACGCCGTGATCTCGGCCCGTGTCGTCGACGGAGTGGACGAGGCGGTCGCGCACGTCAACCGCCACGGCTCGCACCACACCGACGCCATCGTGACCGAGGATCGGGCCGCGGCCGCGCGCTTCACCGGCCGGGTCGACAGCGCGATCGTGCTCGTCAACGCCTCGACCCAGTTCGCGGACGGCGCCGAGTTCGGCATGGGCGCCGAGATCGGCATCTCGACCGGCAAGCTGCACGCCCGCGGCCCGGTCGGGGCCGAGCAGCTCACCAGCTACAAATACGTCGTCCTCGGCGACGGCCAGACCCGGCCGTGAGAGCCTTGCCTTGAACCATCCCAGGCCCGTCACGAGGTGGTCGGGCCCGCTCTGGGCGGGGTTGCGCATCGGGTTGCTGGGCGGCTCGTTCAACCCCGCGCACGAAGGGCACCGCCACATCAGCATGGTGGCGCTGGCGACGCTCCGGCTCGACGCGGTGTGGTGGCTGGTCAGCCCGCAGAACCCGCTGAAGCCCCGCGCCGGGATGGAGGCGCTGGCAGGGCGGCTGGCCGAGGCGCGCAGGGTGGCGGCACACCCCCGGATCGTGCCGACCGCGATCGAGCGCGAGCTCGGCACCGTCTATACGGCCGAGACGCTGGACCGGCTGCATCGCCGCTTCCCGGGCACCCGTTTCGTGTGGCTGATGGGGGCGGACAACCTCGCCCAGATCCCGCGCTGGCGCGATTGGCGGAAAATCTTCGAGCGTACCCCCGTTGCAGTGTTCAATCGGCCCCCATATTCTCTTAAGGCACTGGGCGGCAAGGCCGCGCGCCGCTTCCGCGACCGCCGGGTCGGCGCGGAGCGCGCAGGCGGCCTCGCCGCGCTCGATCCGCCGGCATGGGTGTATCTGGATAGTCCGATGCACCCGGCCTCCGCGACCGAGATCCGCCGCCGGCGCGCCGCCCCGGCGCGGCGCGCGGACCGGGGCCTGTCGTGACGGGGCCGTCAACCGGACACAGAGGTGGACCCATAGCTACGCTCAAAGAACGGGCTCCCGGACACGGGACGCAACCGAAGGATCTCAGCGACCTCGCCGTGAAGTCGCTGGACGACGACAAGGCCGAGGACATCTCCGTCATCGAGCTGGCCGGCAAGACCACGATCGCCGACTACATGATCATCGCGACCGGCCGCTCGACCCGCCAGGTCGGCGCCATGGCCGAGCATCTGCGCGAGAAGTTCAAGGACGCGGGGGTCGGCGGCGTGCAGATCGAAGGCATGCCCCAGGCGGACTGGGTGCTGATCGATGCCGGCGACGTCATCGTGCACCTGTTCCGGCCGGAAGTCCGCAGCTTCTACAATCTCGAGAAGATGTGGGGCATCGAGCCGCCGGCCTCGGCGGAGCGGGCGTTGACCCGCTACGCCTGAACGGACGCGCCGCACGCGGGCCCCGCTGCGGCGCGGGAGGATGGAATGAAGGTGTGGCTGGCCGCCGTCGGGCGGGCGCGGGCGGGCCCCGTGCGCGACTTGTTCGACGACTACGCCGGGCGCCTCGTCTGGCCTTTCGCGCTGCGTGAGGTCGAGCTGCGCCGGCGCGTCCCGCCGGAGGAACAGAAGCGCAGGGAGGCCGAGCTGCTGCTCGCAGCCATCCCGGCGGGGGCGGCGGTCGTCGCGCTTGACGAGCGGGGCCGGAACCTGACCAGCGAGTCCTTCGCCGGCCGCATCGGCGCCTGGCGCGACGGCGGCACCGGCGACCTCGCCTTCCTGATCGGCGGCGCGGACGGGCACGGAGAGGCGGCGGTCGGGCGCGCGGACCTGGTCCTGGCACTCGGCAGCATGACGTGGCCGCACATGATGGTGCGCGCGATGCTGATGGAGCAGATCTACAGGGCTCAGCAGATCCTCGCCGGTCACCCCTATCACCGGTCGTGACGTCTCCGGCAGCATGTCGCCGGGCGGCACCGCCGGCGCCGCATCAACCACAATTTAACCACGATGGGCACTAACATGGCCGCCATGACCGAGACGAACCGCCCCCGCCCCGTCGTTCTCTGCGTCCTCGACGGCTGGGGCTGGCGCGAGGAGCGCGAGGACAACGCCGCAGCGCTCGCCGATACGCCGAACTTCGACCGGCTGTGGTCGTCCTGTCCCCATGCCTTCCTGAACGCCAGCGCGCAGGACGTCGGGCTGCCCGACGGGCAGATCGGCAACTCCGAGGTGGGGCACATGAACCTCGGCGCCGGCCGCGTCGTGCTCCAGGACCTGGTGATGATCGACGCGGCGATCGGACAGGGCGAGCTCGACCGCAACCCGGCGCTCGGCGGCCTCGTCGATGCCCTGCGGCAGAGCAAGGGCACCTGCCACCTGATGGGCCTGCTGTCTCCCGGCGGCGTGCACAGCCACCAGGACCACATGCTGGCGCTTGCGCGCACGGTCGCCGCGGCAGGCGTGCCGGTCGTGGTCCATGCCTTCACCGACGGCCGCGACGTGCCCCCGCAGAGTGCCCGCGAGCAGGTCGGCAGGTTCGTTGCCGCGATCGACGGCGTGCCCGGCATCCGTTTCGGCACCGTGATCGGCCGCTACTACGCGATGGACCGCGACAAGCGCTGGGAGCGCGTCGAGAAGGCGTACGGCGCGATGACGGCGGCCAAGGGGCTGGAGGCTGCCGACCCGCTGTCCGCGATCGATGCGGCGTACGCCGCCGGGACGAGCGACGAATTCATCCTGCCGACCGTGATCGGCGGCTACACCGGCATGACCGACGGCGACGGCGTGCTGATGGCCAATTTCCGCGCCGACCGGGCGCGGGAGATCCTGGCGGCGCTGCTCGAGCCCTCGTTCAAGGGCTTTGACCGCAACAAGCCCCTGCGCTTCGCCGCCGCCGTCGGCCTGGTCGAGTACTCGGACGAGCTGAACCAGTACATGCAGGCGATCTTCCCGCCGAAGGAACTGACGCACACGCTGGGGGAGGTGGTGGCCGCGGCGGGGCTGAAGCAGCTCCGCATCGCCGAGACCGAGAAGTACCCCCACGTCACCTTCTTCTTCAACGGCGGCGAGGAGAAGCAGTACCCGGGCGAGGCCCGCATCATGGTGCCGTCCCCGAAGGTCGCGACCTACGACCTGCAGCCGGAAATGTCGGCCCCCGAGATGACGGACAAGCTGGTCGACGCGGTCGGGAGCGGCGAGTTCGACCTCGTGGTCGTCAACTACGCCAATCCCGACATGGTCGGGCATTCCGGGATCCTCGATGCCGCGATCCGGGCGGTCGAGGCGGTGGACCTTGGACTTGGCCGGCTCGAAGAGGCGGTCCGCCGCCGCGGCGGGGTGATGCTCGTGACCGCCGACCACGGCAACTGCGAGATGATGAAGGACCCGGAGACCGGCGGCCCCCACACCGCCCACACGCTGAACAGGGTGCCGGTGATCCTGGTCGGCGCGCCCTCGGGAGTGGCCCTGCGCGACGGCCGCCTCAGCGACGTCGCCCCGACGTTGCTGGAACTGATCGGCCTCGGCCAGCCGCACGAGATGACCGGCCGCTCCCTGATCGAGCGGGATTCGGCCCGCGCGGCGGCGGATTGAGCATGGCGGGCGCGCATTCCGACCTCGGCAGTGGCGGGGGGCGCGCCCCGGTTCCGGTCCTCCTGGCGTTATGCGCCGTGCTCGCGGCGGGAACGGCGTCGGCCGCCGACAACCCTGCGGGCACGCTCCAGCGGGTCGAGCGGGAGCTGACCGCCAGCGGCAAGCGCGAGGCGGAGCTGAAGCGCGAGGCCGGACGCATCGCCGCCGAGCTGGGCGACCTGCGCCGACGCCTCGTCGAGGGGGCCGCGCAGTCGCGCGCGGTCGAGCACGACCTCGCCGGCCTCGAGGAGAAGCTGCGCATCCTGCAGGAGCAGGAGGTGATACAGACCGCCCGGCTGGAGGTCGAGCGCGCGCGCGTCTCCTCCCTGCTCGGCGCGCTCCAGCGCCTGTCCCGCGTCCCGACGGAGGCGCTCGCCGTGCGTCCGGAAGCCCCGGTCGACACACTGCGCGGCGCGCTGCTGCTGCGCTCGGCCGTGCCCGAGCTGGACCGCCGGGCCGAGGCGCTGGCCGGTGCGATCCGGGAGTTGGGCGAGCTGCGCGCCGGCATCGCCGAGCGTCGCGCGCAGGCGGAGGGGGTGCGCGCCGATCTTGCCCGCCGCGCGACCGAGATCGAGGATCTGGTCCGCCGCCGCGAGCAGCTCGCCGCCCGCACCGACGAGGAGCGCCGCGAGATGGAGCGCCGTTCGGCCCGTCTCGCCGCCGAAGCGAAGGACCTGCGCTCGCTGCTCCAGCGGATCGAGGCCGAGCGTGTCGCGAAGGCCGAGGAAGCGCGGCGCCAAGCCGAGGCGGAGGCCCGGGTCGCCGCCATCATTCCTCCCCGTCCGCCGGAACAGGGCGGTTCGGAACGCCACGCGACCCTGGTCGTGCCGCCCGCGCCGCCGGCGCGCGAGCCCGGGCGGGACGATGGCGCCCTCCTGCCGGCGGCCGGGCGCATCACCGTGCGCTACGGCGAGCCGGACCGGTTCGGCAACACCAGCCGCGGTCTCACCATCTCGGCCCGCCCGGGAACCCAGGTCGTCGCGCCCTTCGACGGGTCGATCATGTTCGCCGGCCCCTTCAAGGGGTACGGGCAAATCTTGATCGTGGAACATGCCGGCGGATATCATAGTCTGATCGCGGGACTGGGACGCATCGACACACGAGTTGGCCAGCAGGTGCTGGCCGGTGAGCCCGTCGGCATCATGGCCGCGCCTGAAGACGGTAACCCCGACCTTTACTTCGAGCTGCGACGAAACGGTCAGCCCATCAATCCGCAGCGCGGCATGGCCGCACTTGGTGGGAAAGGACAAGGCTAGATGATGAAGACGATCAGCGCTTCCGCCCTTGCGGCGATCATGCTCCTGGTGCCGGCCGTCACGGCCTCGGCGGAGACGAACAGCTCCGAGACGTACCGGCAGCTGAACCTCTTCGGCGACGTGTTCGAGCGCGTGCGCTCCGAATACGTCGAGGAGGTGACCGACGAGCAGCTGATCGAAGCTGCGATCAACGGCATGCTGACCTCGCTCGACCCGCATTCGAGCTATCTCGACCAGAAGAACTTCCAGGACATGCAGGTGCAGACCCGCGGGGAGTTCGGCGGGCTCGGCATCGAGGTCACGATGGAGGAGGGGGTCATCAAGGTGGTCTCGCCCATCGACGAGACGCCGGCGTTCCGCGCCGGCCTGCAGCCGGGCGACCTCATCACCCATCTCGACGGCGAGGCGATCTCGGGCCTGACGCTGTCGCAGGCGGTCGAGCGGATGCGCGGGCCGGTGGGCAGCGACATCCAGGTCACGGTCCGCCGCGGCCTCACCGGCGAGCCGTTCGACGTGACGCTCACCCGCGACGTGATCCGCATCCAGTCGGTCCGCTACCGTCCCGAAGGCAATGTCGGCTACATCCGCGTCACCACCTTCAACGAGCAGACCCAGGCCGGCGTGGAGCGGGCCGTCGCCAGCCTGGGGGACGAGCTCGGCGACGACCTGATCGGCTACGTCGTCGACCTGCGCAACAATCCCGGCGGCCTGCTCGATCAGGCGATCTCGGTGTCCGACAGCTTCCTCGACAAGGGCGAGATCGTGTCGACCCGCAGCCGCCGCACCGAGGACGGCCAGCGCTACAACGCGAAGCCCGGCGACCTCGCCGGAGGCAAGCCGATCGTGGTGCTGATCAACGGCGGTTCCGCCTCGGCCTCGGAGATCGTCGCCGGCGCGCTCCAGGACCACCGGCGCGCGATCGTGCTCGGCACCCAGTCCTTCGGCAAGGGCTCGGTCCAGACCATCGTCCCGCTGCCCGGCCACGGCGCGATGCGGCTGACGACGGCGCGCTACTACACGCCGGCCGGCCGCTCTATCCAGCAGCTCGGCATCACCCCGGACATCGAGGTGCAGCCGGCCAAGGTCGAGGAACTGGCGGAGGCGCAACGCCGGAGCGAAGCCGACCTGCGCGGCGCCCTGACCAACGACACCAGCCGCCCGCCGGCCGAGGAGGCTCCCGCCGCGACGCCGGCGCCGGCCGAGCCCGAAGAGGACGCGGTCCCCGGCCCTGGCGCCGAGGCCGAGCCCCCGGTCGACGGCACCGCACCCGCGACGGCCGGCGCCGAGGTGCCCGAGGTCGACTATCAGCTCGCCCGCGCGATCGACCTGCTGAGGGGCGTCTCGCTCTTCAATACGCGCGCCGCTGTGAACTGACGGGCGGGCGGGGCGGTGGGCGATCCCGGTTCCGCATCCGGTCGGCTCGGCGGCCTCGGCCGCCGGCTGGCCTTTCCGCGCCTGGCTCTTGCGCGGTTGCCACTTCTCCGGTCGGGGTGGCCGGCGGTGCTGAGGCGCCTCGGCGCGCCGGTTCCCGGACTTCGCGGTGCGGCGGCCGGGGCGGCAGGCGAGCCGGAGGTCGATCTCGACGACGCGTCGGGCGAGGCCGCGGCCTCGCACTGGCGGCTGGCGATCCCGGCGGTTCCCCTCCTGCTGCTGGGCGGGCTCGTCCTGTGGCTCTCGCTCTCGGCCGAGCAGACGATGCGCGAGCGTCTGGCGCGCATTCCCAGCATCGTCGTCCCCGTGATCGACATGGCCGGCGGAGACGGCGTGTTGCCTGCGCCCACGGATGCCGCGTCCGCCGGCTCCGGGACATCCGATCCCAATCCGGTCGACTTCGCGGTCGAAATGGCTCCGGCTCCCGATCCGGCCCTGGTCGAGCAGACGCCGGACGGAGCGTTGCCGCGGGTCGGCGAGGACGGCCGCACGCCATGGCAGACCTATGCCCGGCCTTTCGTCCATGGCGACGTCCGGCCCCGCGTCGCGGTCGTCATGGCCGAACTCGGCATGTCCTCCGCGGCGACGCGCGACGCGCTCGCGCGCTTGCCGGGGGCGGTGACGCTTGCCTTCCCGTCGCATGCCCCGGACCTGCCGGCCTGGATCGAGGCGGCCCGGCGCGACGGCCACGAGGTGCTGCTGGACCTGCCGGCCGAGCCTGACGCCTACCCGAAGGACGATCCCGGACCGGGCGCCTTGATGACGATGCTGCCCTCCGACGAGAACCTGCGCCGCCTGCGGCTGCTGCTGGCGCGCGGAACGGGATATGTCGGTGTGACCACCCTGTCCGGTTCCGGATTCTCGGCCGCGCCGGAAGCGGTCGGCCCGGTAGCGCAGGAACTCGCCCGACGCGGGCTGGCGCTCCTGGACGCACGTGCTTCCAGCCGCAGCGCCCTGGCAGGCTCGGCGACCGCCGCCGCCGCCCCGCGCGCCATCGCGGACATCCGCGTCGACCGGTCGCCCTCGCCGGCAGCCATCGATGCGGAACTCGCGGCGCTGCTGGAGATCGCCCGGCGGGACGGGACGGCCGTCGGCGTCGTGTCGCCCTATCCCGTCACCCTGGAGAGACTCGGCCTGTGGCTGCCGAAGCTCGCCGCCGAAGGGGTGGCGCTCGCCCCCTTGACGGCGGTGGTGAACCGCCAGCCCGACCGCTGAACCGGACGCCATGACCGACCCGACGGAGCTGCCCTACCGCCCCTGCGTCGGCGTGACGCTGTTCAACCCCGACGGCCTGGTCTTCGTCGGCCGTCGCCGCGACACTCCCGACGCCTGGCAGATGCCGCAGGGCGGCATCGATCCCGGCGAGACCCCGGAACGGGCAGGCCTGCGCGAGTTGGAGGAGGAGATCGGCACCGCGCGCGCCGAGCTGGTAGCCCAGTCCTCGGGATGGCTGCGCTACGACCTGCCGCCGGCGCTGCTCGGCAAGGTCTGGGGCGGCCGTTTCCGTGGGCAGGAGCAGAAATGGCTGCTGTGCCGCTTCACCGGTACGGACGCCGACATCCGCCTCGACACCGCCCATCCCGAGTTCGACGCCTGGCGCTGGGTCCGCCCCGAGGAGGTCGCCGGTCTGATCGTTCCGTTCAAGCGCGCGATCTACGAGGCGGTCATGGCGGAGTTCGTTCCCGCGATCGGCCGCCTCGTGCGCCGGGGCCGCTAGATTGGCGGAGCAATCGGGCCCTTTACCTGTTTGCGTTTCAGCAGATATCGTGGGCTTCGCGAGCGTCTGCAGGGGAGGACCGTATGGCCGCAGGCACGCGCAGCCGCTTGCAAATGCGGGCGCGGTACCCATTTATGCCTGATCGAATGCACTATGGGTCACGGTCTTCGTGCAGACTGCTGCCTAACGGTCGTCCCCGACGTGATTTGATGCCCCGCCGCGATGTTGTGGTCGGGTGACGCCGATCGAGGGAGAAGATCAGATGGCGATAGGTACGGTGAAGTGGTTCAATGGCACCAAGGGTTACGGCTTCATCGAGCCGGAGCAGGGCGGTGCCGACGTCTTCGTCCACATTTCGGCGGTCGAGCGCTCGGGGCTGTCCGACCTCCGGGAAGGGCAGAAGGTGTCCTACGATCTCGAGAACGACCCCAGGAAGGGCAAGGTCTCCGCGACCAACCTGAAGGCGCTTTGAGGGACGGGCGGCGTTAGCCGCCCCCCAGCGGAACGGGCGGCTAGCGCCGCCCTTTGGCAAGGGACTGGGCGGCTTGTGCCGCCCTTTTCCGGTTGGTAAGGTAGTGCCCCGACCGTCGGTCCGGGCTAGGAGGGTGAATGGCCAAGGAAGACCTGGTCGAGATGGAAGGGGTCGTCACCGAAGCCCTGCCGGACGCACGGTTTCGCGTGCAGTTGGACGGCGGGCACGAGGTGATGGCCTATTCGTCCGGCCGCATGAAGAAGAACCGTATCCGCATCCTGGCGGGCGATCGCGTCACCGTCGAGATGACGCCCTACGACCTGACCAAGGCGCGCATCAACTACCGCCACAAGGCCGAAGGCGCCGGACCGGCCGCCGGCCCCAGGCGCCCGCCGCCGCGGCGGCGGTGAAGCCGGGACCGGCGGCTTCGGTCGCCGGCCGGACTTGACCGACCTCTCGTGCAGCATCATACCGGGTATACGGAAAGTTTCCGGCCCGGCCCGCGCGCCGGCTTCGCCACGTGTCGCGATTCGCGGGACCAATCCTCGAAACGACCACGATCGGCCTGGCCGGCATCCGCCCGGCGAGCATCCCGACGACGCGCGCCGGACCGTGGCGGGTGCGCACGACCCTCAAGGACCACATGATCACATTCTCCGCTCTTCCCCTGCGCGCCGAGATCCAGGCCGCGCTGGGCCGCCAGGGCTACGACCGGCCGACCCCGATCCAGCAGCAGGCGATCCCGCCGGCGCTCGACGGGCGTGACATCCTGGGCATCGCCCAGACCGGCACCGGCAAGACCGCCGCGTTCACCGTCCCGATCCTGCAGCGCCTGTCGGCCGTTCCCGGAGCGGCCCCGCGTCCCGGACGGACCCGGGCGCTGATCCTGACGCCCACCCGCGAACTCGCGATCCAGATCGGCGAGAGCATCGCGGCCTACGGCGCCGGTTTGCGGCTCACCCATTCCGTGATCTTCGGCGGCGTCGGGCAGCAGCCGCAGGTCGATGCGCTGAACCGCGGCCGCGACCTCATCGTCGCGACGCCGGGCCGCCTGCTCGACCTCTGCGGGCAGGGGCACCTCAAGCTGGACGGGCTGGAGGTCTTCGTGCTCGACGAGGCGGACCGCATGCTCGACATGGGGTTCATCCGCGACGTCCGGAAGGTCGTCGCGATGCTTCCGCGCAAGCGCCAGAGCCTGTTCTTCTCGGCGACCATGCCGGACGAGGTCGCGGATCTCGCCGCACGCCTGCTCACCGACCCGGTGCGCGTCGAGGTGACCCCGGTCGCCTCCACCGCCGAGCGGATCGACCAGCAGGTGATCTTCGTCCCGGCCGCGGCCAAGCGCCAGCTCCTGGTCGATCTCCTGCGCTCCGACCCGTCCATGGACCGCACCATCGTCTTCACGCGCACCAAGCACGGCGCGAACAAGGTGGCGCAGTTCCTGGAGAAGGCGGCGATCGGGGCGGCGGCGATCCATGGCAACAAGTCCCAGAGCGCGCGCCAAGCGGCCCTGGAGGGCTTCCGCACCGGGGCGGTGCGTGTCCTGGTCGCGACCGACATCGCGGCGCGCGGCATCGACATCGACGCGATCTCCCATGTCGTCAATTTCGACCTGCCGAACGTGCCCGAGAGCTATGTCCACCGCATCGGCCGCACAGCCCGCGCCGGCGCGTCGGGAATGGCGATCGCGTTCTGCGACGAGGGCGAGGAGCGGGTCTTTCTCCGCGACATCGAGAAGCTGATCGGAACCCGGATTCCGGTCGTGCCCGGCCCGGCCATCCGCACGCCGGTCGATCCGGCCGACGACGCGGACGCGCGCGACGCGGCACCCCGCCGGCCCGGCAACCGCAACGGGCATCGCGGCCCGCGTGCGGGCACGCCGCATTCCGGGCCGAAGGCGCAGTCGGGCCAGGGCCGGCCGACGCACAGGGATGGGCACAGGGACGTCCATAGGGAAAAGCCGGTGGAGAACGGCGCCCGCCCGCGGCAGCAGGGAGCCGGGCGCGCCAACCCGTCCTTCGGCGACCTCGTGGCCGCCATCGGCAAGGGCGAGCCCGAGGGCTCCGGCCCCGGCCGCAACCGGCCGCGCCGTACCGGCAGCCGCTGATCCAGATCCGAGGAGGGTGGGCCGATGGCTCGCAAGAAGCAGAAGGTCAGCACGGAGCACGTCCTGTTCGACGTCCTCTATGACGACGGCAGCCGCAGCTCGAACCGTCGGGTTCCGGCTTCCGAGCTCGAGGGGCCCGATGGCGACGATGCGGCGCGTCACGTGATCGAGGCGCAGGACCGGGAGATCGCCGCGATGTCCGGCCGCCCGCGCGGCGAGATCAAGTCCGTCAAGCGCTCGCCGATCCGCTGAGGGCCGGCCTCCCGGGCAGGGGCTGAACGCGGGACTGAACGCGGGGCTAAAGCCTGCGCGTGCGCAGTCCGCGTATGAGGAACCGCCCGGGGTGCAGCGCCGCTGCGACGCTGCGCGGCACCGGCCAGGGTTCGCCCGAAACCTGCGCCGCGATCAACTCGGCAGCGAGCGGCGCCGTCGTCAGGCCGCGGGCGCCGAGCCCGCTCAGCACCCAGGTCCGGGCGTGGAGCGGTGGTTCGGCGGGAATGCGGCGCCGGTCTCCCGTGCGCAGCCCGGCATAGGCATCGAGCCAGTCGCCGTGGTCCGGCAGCGGGCCGGCCAGCGGCAGATGGTCCGGTGTCATGGCCCGCAACGCCGCCCGGCCGACGGCGTGGCGCGGATCGGGGTCCACCAGGCCCGGGATCCAGGCCTCGGCGGCGGCGAGGTTGCGCCGGTCGTCCTCCGGCCGGGCCTCCTGGGGCCGTGCCGGCACCGAATCCTTGACCGGGTCGAAGGTGGCGCCCACGACGTGGCGCCCGCCGCCGGCGGGGATCACGTAGCCTTCGCCGCCGAGGACGCAGGCGAGTGCGGCTCCGGCCGGCGTCGCCGGTGCCGCCGTGACCTGGCCCCGCCGCGGGACGAGGGGCAGCCACGCGGCTGCAGCGAACCGGCGCGTGTCCAGCCCGCCTGCCAGGATGACGAGGTCGGCCTCGCCGCCACCCGGCACTCCGATATCGGCGCCGAGTTCGATCCGCGCACCCTCGGCCAAGCCCCGGCACGCCGCCTGCGGGGCGAGCCATCCCGCCCGCTCGAACCACAATGCCCCATGGGCGGCGGCGCCCGCGAGCGCGACCCGGGCATGGCGGGCCGCCTGCGCCGCATCGACGTGCCGCATCAGTTCCGGCGCCAGGACGCCGGCCCCGCAGGCTGCCTCCTGACGGGCCGCCGCTTCGGCTCCTCCCGCCAGTTCCAGCACCCCGGTCGCCTCGAGCCACGGCGCCAGCCGGTCGAGTGCGTGGCGGAACGCCTGCGCATGGAAATGCCGCTCCGGGCCGGAGCCGAGGACGAGACGGGGCATCACGATCCCCGCCGGATTGCCGGACCCCTCGGCGGCGAGACCGAGGTGCCGCTCGGCCAGGCGCACCCGCCATCCCCGATCGTGCAGCGCCGAGGCCATGGCCGCGCCGGCGATGCCGCCCCCGACGACGAGGGCCGTCCCCGGCACCAGCGGGGCAGGGGGCCGGTACCAGGGCTCGACCGCGGACGGCGGTCGCGGGCCGGCGAAGACGCCCTGCAGCATGTTGCTCCTGTGCTCGAAGCCCGGCGCGCGCTCCATGCGGAACCCCGCATCCTGGAGGGCGTGCCGGACCCGCCCCGTGGCGGCGAAGGCGGCGAGCCGGGCCCCCGGCCGGCTGAGCCGCGCCACGTCGGCGAACACCGCGGGCGACCACGTCTCGGGGCTATTCGACGGCGCGGACCCGTCGAGGATCCAGGCGTCCATCTCCGCTTCCAGCTCGGCCAGCATCGGCGCGACGGGGCCGACGAGCAGGGTCAGCGTCACGGCCCCGCCCTCGAAGCGCAGGCGGTGGAAGCCCGGCGACGGTTCCGGCCAGACCGTGGCCAGCCGCTCCGCCAGGGCACCGAATGCCGGCCACGTCCCAAGCGCGCGCCGCATCTGCGCCCGCGTCTGCGGGAAGCCCTCGACCGAGACATGGTGCAGGAAACGCGGACGGCGCGGGTCCCGGCGCCACAGATCCCAGACCGACAGGAAAGTAAGTCCCGCGCCGAAGCCGGTCTCGCCGATGGCGAAGGCGGGCTGTCCGGCCCAGGCCTCGGGCAGCCCCGTGCCGCCCTGCCACACGGTGTCCGCCGGTGCCGGCACGTGCGCTCCGGCAATGTCTCGACCCTGCGTCATGCCGCCTTTGTCGCCCGGTGTGCGGACCTGCCGCAAGCCCGTCCGGATGGGGAGCCCAGATGCCCGCCCTCGTCCGGGGCATCTACTACGAAGGCTGGAAGCCCGCCGCGGTCCCGAACAGGCTTCGCGAGGGCAAGGAGTTCATCGACGACGTGCGCGACCGGGCTCACGGGTGCGAGGAGCTCGACCCGGACATCGCGATCCGCGGCGTCTTCAAGCTGCTCGACCGCCACGTGGACGCCGGTCAGATCCGCAAAGTGAAGGACCAGCTTCCGGGCGGGATCCGCCAGTTCTGGCCCAACGCCGAGCCTGACGGAGAGGGGAGGGAGCCCCCCGGGGCCGTGACGGCCCCGGGGGCCCTCCTCAGGCGGCCCGGACCTCGGCCAGGAACGTCGCCACGGCCTGCTCGAGGTCGCGTGCCTGCCGGGCCAGACCGCCGGCCGCGTCGCGGACGCTGACCGCCGCCTGGCCCGTCTGCTCGGCGGCGCCCTGGACGCCCGTGATGCTGCCCGTCACCTCTTCCGTGCCCTGGGCGGCCTGCTGGGCGTTGCGGCTGATCTCCAGCGTCGCGGCCGACTGCTGTTCCACTGCCGAGGCCATGCCCGCGGCGGCCTGGTCGATGTCCTCGACCTGCGCGATGATGGCGGTCATGACGCCGACGGTGGAATCGGCGGCCGACTGGACGGCGTTCATCTGCTCGCGGATGCGTTCGGTCATCAGGCGCGTCTGGCCCGCCAGATTCTTGACCTCCGAGGCGACGACGGCGAAACCCTTGCCGGCCTCGCCGGCGCGCGCCGACTCGATCGTCGCGTTCAGCGCCAGCAGGTTCGTCTGCGCCGCGACCTCGCCGATGGCGTCCACGATCTCGGCGACCTGGGCGATCGCCGTGGCCAGGCGGTCCAGGTCCGCCTGGGCGGTGCGCGCCCGCGAAGCCGCTCCGCGCGATTGGCCTGCCGTCTCGGCGACTTGGCTCGATACCTGCTGGATCGTCGCCGACAGCTCCTCCGAGGCCGCCGCCACGGTCTGGACGTTGGCGCTCGCCTGGTTGGCGGCGGCGGCGACCGCCGTGCTCTGGCGCGAGGTCTCCTCGACCGCGGCCGCGAGCTGCTGGGCCGTCGCCTGCATCTCGCTCGCGGCGGTGCTCACCGTATCGACGATGCCGCCGACGCGGTCGTCGAAGCGGTCCGCGAGTTCCAGCATGGACCGGCGCCGTTCCTCGGCGGCGCGCGCCTCGTTTTCCGCGGCCTGCCGCTCCATCTCCCGGTTGCGCACGAGATTGTCGCGGAACACGGTCATGGTCTGGGCGATCTCACCGATCTCGTCGCGCCGCCCGGCGCCGAAGATCTCGGCGCCGACGTCGCCCTCGGCCAGACGGCGCAGCGCCGTGACCGAGCGGGTCATCGGCCTGGCCACTCCGTAGCTGGCGATCAGGTAGCCGACCGCGGCGCCGCCCAGCACGCCGAAGACGGCGACGGCGACCAGGATCGTCTGGTCGCGCCGTGCGAGCGCCGCAGCCTCCTGGTTGGTCTGCGTCGCCTTCTCGTCGGTGTAGACGGTCAGCGCACGCAGCCGCGCCTGAAGGTCGGTCGCGGCGTCCCGACTCGCGAGCGCGGCGTCGCGGATCGTCTGCTGCGCGACGTCGATCCGCACCTCGCCGCCGAGGCCTCGCGCGGTCTCGATCGTCTTGGCGAGGCTTGCCTCGTATTGCTGAAAGCCGTCGGCGACCGCCGCCGCGAGGTCGCGCGTCCGAGGGTCGGTGGTGTCGGAGAACTCCCGCAGTCGTTCCTCGAACAGGCGGCGCTGCTCCTCGATGACGCGCAGCGAGTCCTCGAGGTTGCTGCCGGTCGGGTCCGCGGCGATCCGGAACTCGGCCCGGTTCAGTTCGACGACGTCGCGGTTGGCACGGGCCGCGGTCAGGCTCTGGCTGCCGGCCCGGTCGATGCGGGCGGCCGCTTCCGTCATGTGCTGCAGGCTGACGATACCGACCGCACTTACGAGTGCGGTGACGACCGAAAGGAAGCCCACCAGCAGCAGAAGCTTGTGGACGATACGCAGATTCGCGAAAACCATGCCGTTCATACTCCCGTTTCCCGCACTGTCTCCCGGCCGGGCCTCGGATCCCGTCCCCGCCAAGGAGATAGGGCGCTGCAGTGCAGCGTCACTCGCGGTAATACGAAAGTATGGGTACCGAAAAGGTAATATGCCTATTTGGCGATGATGGGCAGGCCGGCCACCATGAACAGCACCCGGTCGACCGCCGCCGCGACCGCCTGGTGCAGCCGGCCCGCCTCGTCGCGGAACCGGCGCGCTAGCGCGTTGTCGGGCACGATGCCGAGGCCGACCTCGTTGGACACCAGGATGACGCGGCCGCCGAGCGCCGGCAGGGTCCGGGCCAGCCGGTCGCCTTCCGCGCGGACGTCGCGCCCGGCCTCCATCAGGTTGCTGAGCCACAAGGTGAGGCAGTCTACGAGCACGGTCGTGCCTGGCACCGCCTGCGCGGCGAGCGTTCCGGCAAGGTCGAGCGGTTCCTCGATCGTGCTCCAGCGAGGGCCCCGGTCGGCGCGGTGGCGCTCGATCCGCGATTGCATTTCTCCGTCCCGGGCTTCGGCGGTCGCGACATAGAGCAGGTGTCCCGGCTCCGCTTCGGCCAGATTCTGGGCGTGCCGGGTCTTGCCCGACCGGGCACCGCCCAGCACCAGCACCGTCCTCGCTTCCTGTGGCACGCGCCCCTCCAGCATCGCCTCCCGGACGGCAGTCTAGCCGGTCCGGCGGCTCCGGGCGAGCGGTGCCGTGATAACAATATGTCTCGCGGCCGTTAACGAAATTTTGATGTGCGGCGTGTATCAATCCGCGTCAACTAACTCGTGGGTTGAGGGAATCGCGTCATGAAACTCAAACGCATGACCATCGGGGTGCGGGTCGCCGGCATCGTGGCGCTTGCCCTGGCCGGTCTGGTGGTATTCGCGACTGCTGGAATTCTGGAGCTGCGGCGGCAGATCCTCGACGGGCGCGAAAGCACCCTGCGCAGCATCATCGACGCCTCGGAAACCATCGTCCTGCACTACGAGGCGAAGGCGCGCGAAGGAAAGCTGCCCGAGGCCGATGCCAAGGCCGCGGCGCTCGAGGCGATCGCGGCGCTGCGCTACGACGGGGTCGAATACGTGTGGGTCAACGACCTGGACCATCGGTTCGTGATGCACCCCATCTCGCCCCAGCTCGTCGGCCGGGACATGCGCGACCTTCAGGACGCCAACGGCAAATACCTTCTCCGCGAGATCGTGCGCATCGCCCGGACGCCGGAGAAGGAAGGCTTCATGACCTATGTGTGGCCGAGGCCGGGCAGCGAGGTCCCCGTCGACAAGCGCTCCTTCTTCCGCCTCTTCGAGCCCTGGGGCTGGATCTTCGCCACCGGGATGTACGTCGACGACGTCGGCACCCTGGTCATGGAGCGCGCCCTGCGCGTCGCCGGCATCCTAGCGCTGATCGCGGCGGTCGTACTGGCGGCGTCGGCGCTCGTCGCCCGCACGATCGTGGTGCCGGTGCGCCGCATGACGGAGGCCATGCACCGGCTCGCCGGCGGCGACACCGGGGCCGAGATTCCGGTGACCGCGCGGCAGGACGAGATCGGCGACATGGCCCGGGCCGTTCTCGTCTTCCGCGACAACGCCCTCGAACGTGCCCGGCTGGAGGACGAGCGGGAGGCCGAGCGGACCGCGCGCGAGCGCCGGGTCGTCGCGATGGCCGAACTCGTCTCCTCCTTCGAAGCGGACGTCGCCGCTTCGCTCGGCGCGGTGGGACAGGCGGCCGGTACGATGCAGGGCGTGGCGCGGCGGATGGCGGAGGTCGCGGACCATACCAGCGGTCAGGCGGCGGGGGCCGCGACCGCCGTCGAGCAGACGTCCTCGAACGTGCAGATGGTTGCCGCCGCCGCCGAGGAGGTCGCCGCCTCGACGGAGGAGATCGCGCGTCAGGTCGGGATGTCGTCGCGCATCTCGGGAGAGGCGGTCGAGGCGGTGTCCCGCTCCTCCGCGGCCGTCGAAGGGCTGTCCGCGGCGGCGGAGAAGATCGATCAGGTGGTCCGCATGATCTCGGAGATCGCGGGCCAGACCAACCTGCTGGCTCTGAACGCCACGATCGAGGCGGCGCGCGCCGGCGAGGCCGGCAAGGGCTTCGCCGTCGTGGCAAGCGAAGTCAAGGCGCTGGCCAACCAGACCGCGCGCGCGACGGGCGACATCGCCGCCCACATCGTCACGATGCAGCAGGCGACAGCCGGGACGGTCGACGCGATCACCGGGATCGGCGGCGTGATCGCCCGCATAACTCAGGGCACGGATCAGATCGCGGCTGCGGCCGACCAGCAGAAGGCCGCCGCGGCGGAGATCGCCCGCAACGCCTCGGAGGCGGCGACCGGCACCCAGCAGGCATCCCGGAGCGCCGGGGCCGTGTCGTCCGCGGCCGAGGACGCGAGGGTGTCGGCGGCGGACGTTCTGTCGGCGTCCTCGGCGCTGTCGGTCGAGGCGGACGGCCTGCGCAAGCGGGTCGAAGGCTTCCTCGTCGCTATCCGCGCCGCCTGAGCATGGCGGTCAGGCCGGCTCCGGCAGGCCTTGGCCGCCGGAGCCGATCTCGGCTGCGATCCGGCTCAACCGGCTGTCGATGTCGCGGCGTTCGTCTTCGGAGAGGAAGTCGATTTCCTTGGTCCGGTGCAACAGGTACGCCGCCTCGTCCAGGAACTCCAGAGCGATCTTCACCATGTCGTGGCCGGGCATGGAACCTCCTTGTTTGCTTCCTTGACATTGCCAGACGGCCTGCCTTTGGCCAGATCGGAAGAGGGAATAATCCGAAATAGCCTCCTGTCGCCGCGTTAGCGGTGATGCGGAACTCCGGGCCGTTCCGGCACGTTACTTGCGTGCCCGTTATGCGCCCGCCTGGAGGAGGCTTGAACCCGAGCATCGAGAGACGGCAGGCGGGCACCGAAGGCGGCGCTCCGCGGATGAACGTCCTCCTCGGCTGGCTGCGTCGCACCTTCGCCGACCCGCAGGCGACGATGCTCGTGATGCTCCTGCTTGGGGGCTTCGTCGTGCTGAGCCTGCTGGGCGGCGTGCTGGCGCCGGTGATCGCCAGCGTGGTTGTCGCCTACCTGCTCGAAGGGCCGGTCGGCTTCCTGGAGCGTCGGCGCGTTCCGCGGCTCGCGGCCGTGACCGTCGTCTTCCTGGTGTTCCTCGGCGTCCTGCTCGGGCTGTTCCTGTTCCTGGTGCCGCTGCTGCTGACCCAGATCGCCCAGTTGGCCCAGCAGATCCCCTCGATCTATGTTCAAGCCCAGGAACTGCTGCTCGGCCTGCCGGACCGCTATCCGGAGCTGATCAGCCGCCGCCAGATCGCCGACGTCGCCGACCGGCTGCGCGAGGAGGTCGTCGGCTACGCCCAGATGCTGCTGGTCTATTCGGTCGCCTGGCTGCCGACGCTGGTCCAGCTCGGCATCTATCTCGTCCTGATGCCGATGCTGGTGTTCTTCTTCCTCAAGGACAAGCACCGCATCCTCTCCTGGTTCCTGGGATTCCTGCCGCCTGAACGGCCCTTGGTCGAGCGCGTCTGGCGCGAGGCCAACGTCAAGGTCGGCGGCTACGTCCGCGGCAAGGTCTACGAGATCGCGATCGTCGGCGCCGTCAGCTATCTTGCCTTCCTGGTGCTCGGCCTCGATTTCAGTGCCCTGCTCGCGGTCGCGACCGGGCTGTCCGTCCTGATCCCCTATGTCGGCGCGCTGCTCGCGGCGATCCCGGTCGTCCTCGCCGCCTATGGACAGTGGGGCCTCGCCGAGGGCCTGATCTGGGCCACGGTCGCCTATGCCGTGATCCAGTTCCTCGATGGCTTCGTCCTGGCGCCGCTGCTGCTCGCCGAGACGGCGGACCTGCATCCGAACGCGGTGATCGTCGCGATCCTGGTGTTCGGCGGCGTGTGGGGGTTCTGGGGTCTGTTCTTCGCCGTGCCGCTGGCGGCCCTGGTCCAGGCGGTGCTGTCCGCCTGGCCGCGCTCGCGCCCAGCCTGAGCAGCCGTCCGCCGCGACCATCCCGCCGCCCGCGATCGTGACACGGCGGCCCGCTTTCCTGTTTGTCCGGCGGTACCTAACGGAAGGACATTACCCAATGCCCGAACGGTCGCGTCGGCGCGTCGCCGGCACGCAAGCATCGAGCGGCGCCGGGCGGTGAACCCCTGGTTTTTCAAGGGGCGGGCGGCGGGAACGGCCGCGTGGCTGCCCCTGGCGGCCGCCGCGTTCGGGATCCTGATCTCGGTGCTGACCTGGCGTGCGCTGCTGGAGGAGCAACGGGACGCGGCGCGCCGCACGGCCTCGGCCGAACTGGCGACCGCGGTCCAGATCGTGGGCGGGCGGCTCGACGAGATTCTGGAGGCGCTGCGCCGTGTGGCGCGGCGGTGGGAGCGGCTCGGCGGCAGGGAAAAACCCGAATTCGACCTCGAGGCGGAGGTGCTGCTCGAAAGCTATCCCAGCTTCCGTGCCGTGGGATGGGTCGGGCCGGACATGCGGATACGGTGGATCTTCCCCGAGGCGGGCAACGAGGCGGCGGCCGGGCTCAAGGTCGATGCCGAGCCGATGCGCGCCGCCGCCTTCTCCCGGGCCCGGTCGCAGGGCGCGGCCTTCACCCCGCCGGTCCGCTTCGTGCAGGGCGGGATAGGCGTGGTTGGCGTCGTCTCGATAGGGAACGGCGACGCCTGGAGGGGGTTCACCCACGCCGCCGTCGATTTGGGCGTACTGTTCCGGCGCGTGCTCCGTGGCGTCGTGAAGGAGAACGCCCTGACGATCACTGCGGACGGCGTGCCCGCCCTCGCCTTGGGCGAGCCCGGCGGCGCCACGGTCCACGAGACCTTCGATCTCGGCGGCGTGGTTTGGCGGGTCAGCCTCGGCGTGCCGACCCCCGATCCCTTCCTGCAGCACCTCGTGCTCGCCCTGGGCGTGGCGCTCTCCACGATGCTCGGGCTGGCGCTGCGGGGGCGCCTGGTCGCCGGTGCCTCCGCCGTCGAGGCGCGCGCCGCCGCCGGGGCGCTGGCGAGCAGCGAGGCGCAGCACCGGGCGATCATCGGCACCGCGGCGGAAGCGATCGTCGTCATCGACGGCGGTGGTAGGATCCGGTCCTTCAATCCCGCGGCCGAGCGCCTGTTCGGCTACCCCGAGGCCGAGGCCGTCGGGCGCGACGTCTCCCTGCTGATACCGGACGGCCGTGCCCGCTCCCCCGGCGAATACCTGGAGCAGTATGTGCGAAAGGCCGGGCGGCGCGTTTCCGGCATCGGCCCGGAGTTCGAAGGCCGCCGGAAGGACGGCAGCATCTTTCCCTTCGAGCTGTCGATCGCGCAGTGGAGCGCCGCCGGCGAGCGCCATTATACCGCGCTGATGCGCGACGTGACGGAGAGAAAGCGGGCCGAGGCCGCCCTGCGCGAGAGCGAGCGCCGGTTTCGCGTTCTTGCCGAGACCATACCGCAGATCGTCTGGACGGCGGGGCCGGACGGGGCGCTCGACTACCTGAACCCGCGCTGGTCCGAGTTTACCGGGCAGCCGATGCCGGCCGGCCGCGGCTGGTCGTGGGGGCCCTTCGTCCATCCCGACGACCGCGAGGCCACGACATCCGCCTGGCGTGCCGTCCTGGACAGCGTTTCCGAATACCGCATGGAGCATCGGCTGAGGGCCGCGGACGGCAGCTATCGCTGGGTACGGACGCGCGCCGCGCCGCTGCTGGACGCGGACGGCCGGGTGCGGATGTGGGTCGGCACCGCGCTCGACGTCCATGACGAGTATGAGGCGTCGAGGCGGCTGCGCGAACGGACCGAGGCCCTGGAGGAGCTGGGCCGAACGCTCGACCTGGCGCCGGTCCTGGTCCGGGGGCTGGACGACCGGGTGGTCTACTGGAACCGCGGTACCGCCACGCTCTACGGCTGGTCGCCGGACGAAGCGGTCGGCCGGACGTCCCATGAGCTGCTCGCGACGCGCTTTCCCGACGGCCTGGAGACGGCACGCGAAGCCGTGTTGGCTTCCGGCTCATGGCGGGGCAAGCTGCGGCATCGGTGCAAGAACGGCAGCGAGGTGGTCGTGGAGAGCCTGTGGGCGCTGCATCGCGGCCCCGACGGGACGCCCCGCTCCATAATCGAGGTGAACACCGACGTCACGGACCGGGAGCGGGCCGAGGAGGAGGTGCGGGAACTCAACCGCACCCTGGAGGCCCGGGTCGAACGCAGGACGCAGCAGCTGGCCGACGCCAACACCGAACTCCAGTCCTTCGCCCACACCGTGGCGCACGATCTCCGTGCCCCGCTCAGGAGCATGACCGGATTCAGCCAAGCGCTCCTGGAGGATTACGGGGAGGCGCTGGACGAGACGGCGCAGGACTACCTGCAGCGGATCGCCGGCGGCGCCGGGCGCATGGACCAGTTGATCCAGGACCTGCTCTCCTACGCGAAGATCAGCCGGGAGGAGATCATGCTGTCCGCGGTGCCGCTGGAGAGGGTGGTGGCCGACGCGCTGGGCCATCTCGAGGCGGTCATCCGCGACGGCGGTGCGGAGCTGTCGGTCGAAAGCCCGCTGCCGTCGGTCGTCGCCCATCGCGGCGTGCTGGTCCACGTAGTGGTGAACCTGCTCTCGAACGCCGTGAAGTTCGTGCCGGCGGGCCGGCGGCCACGGATCGTCGTGCGGGCGGACCGGCAGGGCGGCCGCGTACGCCTGTGGGTCGAGGACAACGGGATCGGCGTCGCGGCCGAGCACCAGGGCCGGATCTTCCAGGTATTCCAGCGCCTGCACGGAGCGTCGGAATACCCGGGCACCGGCATCGGCCTCGCCATCGTGCGGCGCGGCACCGAGCGCATGGGCGGGGAGGCGGGCATCGAGTCCGCGCCGGGCCGGGGCAGCCGGTTCTGGATCGAGCTGATGGAGGCGGACGATGGCGGATGAGCCGAAACCCATTCTTCTGGTCGAGGACGATCCCGACGATCAGCTGCTGATCCGTCGGGCCTTCACCAAGGCGAGGCTGCTGAACCCGTTGCGCGTCGTCGGGGACGGCGACGCGGCGGTCGACTATCTTTCCGGGGCGGAAGGCTATGCCGACCGCCATGCCAACCCGCTGCCGGCGCTGCTGCTGCTGGACCTCAAGCTGCCCCGGCGCTCCGGGCTGGAGGTGCTGGAATGGCTCAGGTCCAGGCCGGCGCCGATGGGCAGGACCCCCGTGGTCGTGCTGACCTCGTCCAAGGAGAGCGCGGACGTGGACCGCGCCTACGAGCTGGGCGCCAACAGCTATCTCGTGAAGCCGGTGGACTTCGACGGCCTGCTCGACATGATCAAGACGGCGGGCCTGTACTGGACCGTCCTGAACGAAGGGCCGTCGCGCGGCTGACCGGCCGCCGCGGCCCTGCTCCGCCTCAGTGCAGCGTCGGGCCCGGGCCGGGCGGCGGCGCATCGGCCGCGACCGGGCCGGCCTGGTGATGGGCCAGCCGCCACTCGCCGTCCTCGACCACGAACAGGTTGCTCGCCGCCAGCACGCCCTTTCCCAGCACTTCCTCGCACAGGACGAGGGCGGCGGCGCCCAGCAGCAGGGTGCGCTCGCCGCGCGTCTCGATCCGCGGGCCGCCGCCGGCGGCCAGGATGTCGCGCCAGCTCGCCATCACCTCCCGTCGGCCCAGAATCGGCTTGGCGCCGGGATGGATGCAGGCGACCTCCGCCCGTCTGGCCCAGATCCGGTCCATGGCGTCGAGGTCGCGGGTCGCGAAGGCCCGATAGAAGGCGCGGTTGGCGGACAGGACGGCGTCGATGGTCATGGGTGCGGGCTTCAACCGGATCCGAGGAGGGGGCAGTCTAGCACCACTTCCGCGGTCGTGCGCACGGGTCCGTGCGCCGGGCCGGTGTCGCCGTCACGCGTCCCGCGCCAGGCGGATGCCGGTGAAGGCGAGGCGCGCGTGCGGGGCCAGCGACTGGCGCCGGGTGGGCCCGGCATACTCGGCGGGCGTGACGCAGGATCCGCCGCGTACGGTCATGTGGCCGCCGCCGGGCCGGAACCGCTCCACGGCGGCGGCAGGCGGCGCCGAGCGCGGATAGAGGACGGCCGGGCTCGCCGTCCATTCCCAGCAGTCGCCGAACATCTGCCACGGCCCGTCGCCCAGGCACACCGCGGGCTGGGGATGCAGGCGGCCGGACTGCAGCAGGTTGCCCTCGACCGGGCGCTCGGCCGCCGCCGCCTCCCACTCGGCCTCGGTCGGCAGCCGCCTACCGGCCCAGCGGGCGAAGGCGTCGGCCTCGTAGTAGCTGACGTGGCAGACCGGCTCCGCCTCGTCGAGCGGCCTCGGCCCGGCCAGGGTCATGAGCTGCCATTCGCCGTGCAGACGGTGCCAGTAGAGCGGTGCGCGCCAGCCTCCGGCCTCGACGGCCGCCCGGCCGTCCGGCAGCCACAACGACGGTTCCCCGTAGCCGCCGTCCTCCATGAACTCCAGGTATTCCCCGCAGGTCGTCATCCGCCCGGCGATCGCGCAGGGTTCGAGCCAGTGCCGGTGCGGCGGCTGCTCGTGGTCGAGGGCGAAGGGGTCGCCCTCGGCCCCGATCCGGATGAAGCCGCCCTCGCGAGCGAACCATCCCGGCGCGGTGGCGGTGCGGGTGGCCGGCGGCGGCGGCGCGTGGTAGCCGGGCCGCCCGGGCAGCGACCACAGCAGGTGCTTGACGTCGCGGAGCATCGTCTCCTGGTGCTCGAGCTCGTGCATCACGCCGAGGCGGACCAGCCGTCCGAGTTCGTCCGGCACCTCCGCCTCCGAGCGCAGCAGGCGCAGGACTGCCGCGTTGACGTGCTCGCGGTAGCGCGTCACCTCGGCCTGTCCCGGTCGGGACAGCATGCCGCGCCGGCAGGCCGGGAACTGGTGCGCCACCGTCGGATCCACCTGGTCGAACAGGTAGCGGTAGGCGTCGTCGAACGGCGTGTAGCCCTGGACGTGCCGGGCCAGGACCAGCGCCTCGAAGAACCAGGTCGTATGGGCGAGATGCCACTTCGCCGGATCGGTCTCCGGCGCGCTCTGGGCCATCTGGTCCTCGGCGCTGAGGCTGGCGGTCAGCATGCTGGTCCGGGCGCGGACCCGCTGGAACAGCCGGCCGAGCCGCTCGCCGGCGGGCAGGGCGGGCGGGGCGGCGCCGTCAGGCGGCGCGGACGGATCGGCGTCGGGGTCCATGTCCTCGGTCGGGCCGGATCGGGAGACCGGTCCAGCCTATTCCGGCCCGCCGCGCCCCGCAGGCTCTCCCAATGAATACGCCTTTAGTCCAGTATGTCGGGCGGTCGTGTGGGGAGAGGCGGGATGTTCGTCCTGAACGAGAGGCTGGCGGCGGATACGGTGACGATCGGCGCGCTCGCGTTGTGCCGCGTCCTGATGATGGCGAACCGGGCCTGGCCCTGGCTCGTCCTGGTGCCGCAGCGGCCCGGGATCCGCGAGATCCACGAGCTTGGCCGGGAGGACAGGGCCCTGCTGGTCGAGGAGGTCGCGCAGGCCTCGCTGGCGATGGAGCGGCTCCACGCCCCCGACAAGCTGAACGTCGGTGCGCTCGGCAACGTCGTGCCGCAGCTGCACCTGCACGTCGTCGCCCGCCGGGTCGGCGACCCGGCCTGGCCCGGCCCCGTGTGGGGCAGCGGCGTGCACGAGCCTTTTCCGCCCGAGGCGCTGGCCGCCGAGGCGGCGCGTTTCGCCGCGGCGCTGGGGCTGGCACCGCCGGCGTGACCGGCGGCCCGCGCGCTCAGCCGGCGCGGCCGGCCTCCCGCCGCTGCGCCTGGTTGGCCTCGCTCGCGGAGACCGGCGCCTTGGTCTCGCCCGTGATGAGGCGGGCGCCGCGCTGGAAGGTGAGGTAGCGCCACAGCCATTGCAGGGTGACCCGCGCCCGCTTCTCGAATCCGACCAGAAGCCAGACATGGACGATCGCCCACAGCACCCAGGCGACGAATCCCTTCAGGCGCATCCTGCCGAAATCCGCGACCGCGGCGTTGCGGCCGATCGTGGCCATGTTGCCGCGGTCCTTGAACCGGAACGGCTCCATCGGCCGGCCGTGGGGGATCGCCGCGGCGAGCTGGCGGCCGAGATGCTCGCCCTGCTGCTTGGCGACCTGGGCCAGGCCGGGCAGGGGGCGCTGGTCGTCGTCCAGGGCCAGCGCGGTGTCGCCCAGCGCGTAGACGCCCTCGAAGCCCGGCACGCCGAGGTCCGGCCCGACCCGGACCCGCCCGGCGCGGTCGGTCTCGACGCCCAGCCAGCGGCCGGCGGGCGAGGCGCGGACGCCGGCCCCCCAGATCACCGTGCCGGCCGGGATGAAGCGGCCGCCGGCCGTGACGCCCTCGGCGGTCACCGCTTCGACCGGGGTCTCGGTCAGCACGCTCACCCCGAGGCGGCGCAGCGCGTCCTCCGTATAGGCAGATAGCGGCTCCGGGAAGGTGGAAAGCAGCCGTGGTCCGGCCTCGATCAGGACGATCTCCGCATTGGCGGGGCGGATGCGGCGGAAGTCGCGGGCGAGCGTCCACTTCGCCAGCTCGGCGACCGCACCGGCCATCTCGACGCCGGTGGGGCCGCCGCCGACGACGACCACGGTCGTCAGCCGCTTCTGCTCATCCGGGTCCGGGGACATCTCCGCCTGCTCGAAAGCCAGAAGGAGGCGGGTGCGGATCTGGCGGGCGTCCTCGATCGTCTTGAGCCCGGGCGCCAGCGGCTCCCACTCGTCATGGCCGAAATAGCTGTGGGTCGACCCGGTCGCGAGGACGAGGTGGTCGTAGGGAACGTAGCCGTCGTCGGCCAGCAGGACGTGCCTGGCCGTGGCGTCGATCCCGGTCACTTCGCCCAGCAGGACGTCGACGTTCGGGTACCGGCTGACGATCCTGCGGATCGGCTCGGCGATGTCCGCGGGCGACAGGGCGGCGGTCGCCACTTGGTACAGCAGTGGCACGAACAGGTGGTAGTTGCGCCGGTCGATCACCGTGACGCGGATATTGGTGTCCCCAAGCTCGCTCGCGCAGGCAAGCCCGGCGAATCCGGCCCCGACGACGACGACGTGCGGCCGATCGTCGACGGGCGCGGGCGTGCGGTCGATCATGGCTGGTGTCCGGGGTTTCGGTCGCTTGCGCAGGGTTCAACCGACCGGTCCCGGCATCGTTCCTGTCCGTTACCCTCGGCCAGCCGCCCTCAGCCCGCCGGCATCGCGCGTCGCGCCAGCGTCAGCACCCCGTGGGCGGCGGCGTCGGCCATGCGGTCGAGGAGGGCCGCGTCGACGTTGCCGGTGTCGTCGCAGGCCTCATGGTAGCAGGGGTCGAGCGGCTGGCCGGCGGTACCGCCCCAGCGCTCCGCGCTCTCGGCGCTCTTGACCTCCATGGACCCGGTGTAGAGGCCGCCGACGGGGATGCCGCGCGCGGCGAAGGACGCATGGTCCGACGAGCCGCCATAGGAGATCTCCTTCACCTCCTCCCCGGCGGCGGCGAAGTAGTCCCGGAACATGCGCTCGATCCCGGCCGAGCCGTCGGGTGCGGCGGGCCCCTCCGACGAACCGTCGCCGTCGTAGACGAGCGGCACTCCGTTGACCGAGCCCAGCATGTCGAAGTTCAGCACGGCCTCGATGCGCGCCAGCTCTTCGGCCGGAAGGGTGTCCACGTAGTGGCGCGAGCCGAGCAGGCCCAGTTCCTCGGCGCCCCAGAACGCGAAACGGACCGTTCGCCGGGGCGGCGCGTCGAGCTGGGCGAGCCGGACCGCGGCCTCCAGCACCGCGGCCGTTCCGCTGGCGTTGTCGTTGATGCCCGGCCCCTCGGGCACGCCGTCCAGATGGGCGCCCGCCAGGACGACCCGGCCACCGTCGGTGCCCGGCAGATCGGCGATCACGTTGCGCGTCGCGATCGTCCGGGCCTCGGCGGATACCGAGAGGCGTACCCGGATCGGCCCGGCGTCGGCGAGCGCCGCCCCGGCATCGAACGGGATCGCGACCGCCGGGATCGCGGCAGGCTTCGCGAGCTGCCCGCCGAAGGGCCCGGTCGCGTCCCCGGTCCCGGCATTCATGACGACGACGCCCGCAGCACCCGCCGCGGCCGCGTTCTCGACTTTGGTCGTGAAGGAGCAGGTCCCGCGCCGCAGCAGGGCAATGGAGCCGGTCTCGAAGCCGGCGAAGTCGGACGGCGCGCAGCCGCTGGCCGAGGTGGACGGGGACGAGCCGTCCAGCCCGAGGGCGACGGGCACCAGCGGCGCCTCGACGGTGCCGGAGCCGGAATTGCGCATCGTGCGCGTCCGCGCGACATGCGAGAGCGCGTCCCCCTCGCCGACGCGGGCGAGCACGGGCGGCGCCGTTTCGGCGAAATGGGGGAAGGTGAATTCCTGCTCGGTGACGGCGTAGCCGGCCGCCCGGAGCGTTCGCGCGACGTAGTCGGCCGACCGGTCGTAGCCTTCGGTTCCAGCGGCGCGGTTGCCGCCGGACCGGTCGGCGATGGCCTGGAGCGCCTCGACGTGGCGCATCAGGCCTTGCTGAGCGACCGAGTCGCGCAGCAAGGCCGAGGCGGTGAAATCGGACGGGGCGGCACGGACGGGACCGTTCGCGATGAGTGCCAGCGCGAGGACGGTCCCGGCCAAGCCGATGCGGTCGAGGGGCATGACGGCCCTCCTTCTTTCACGGCGAGAAGGGCGGGCGGCGGCCGGTTCAGCCGGCCTCGGCCTGCCTTTGCGCCTTCTTGCGCTCGTGGGGATCCAACAGTTTCTTGCGCAGGCGGATGGTCTTCGGCGTCACCTCGACCAGCTCGTCGTCGTTGATGTAGCTGAGCGCCCGCTCGAGCGTCATCTGGATCGGCGGCGTCAGCTTGACCGCCTCGTCCTTGCCGGCCGCGCGGAAGTTGGTGAGCTGCTTGCCCTTCAGGACGTTGACCTCGAGGTCGTTGCCCCTCGTGTGCTCGCCGATGATCATCCCCTGGTAGACCTTGGCGCCGGGATCGATCAGCATCGGCCCGCGGTCCTCGAGGTTGAACAGCGCGTAGGTGACCGCCTCGCCATCGCCGTTGCTGATCAGCACGCCGGTGTGGCGCGAGGAGATCGGCCCCTTGTAGGGGGCGTAGCCGTGGAACAGACGGTTCATGACGCCGGTGCCGCGGGTGTCGGTGAGGAACTCGGACAGGTAGCCGATCAGGCCCCGGGACGGCGCGTGGAACACCAGACGCTGCTTGCCGCCGCCGGAAGGACGCATCTCAACCAGGTCGGCCTTCCGCTCGCTCAGCTTCTGGACGACGGCGCCCGAGTACTCCTCGTCGACGTCGATCACCGCCTCCTCGATCGGCTCCAGCCGCTGGCCGCTGACGGGATCGCTCCTGAACAGCACGCGGGGACGCGAGATCGACAGCTCGAAGCCTTCGCGCCGCATCGTCTCGATCAGGATGCCGAGCTGCAGTTCGCCGCGCCCGGCCACCTCGTAGGCGTCGCCGTCCTCGGTTTCCCGGATGCGCAGCGCGACGTTGCCTTCCGCCTCGCGGAAAAGGCGGTCGCGGATCATGCGGCTCGTGACCTTGTCGCCCTCGCGCCCGGCCAGCGGGCTGTCGTTGACCGAGAAGGTCATCGCCAGGGTCGGAGGGTCGATCGGCTGCGCGGGCAGCGCCTCGGTCACCTGCGGGTCGCAGATCGTGTCGGCCACGGTGGCGGTCGAAAGCCCGGCGATCGCGACGATGTCGCCCGCCTCGGCCTCCTCGACGCCGACGCGCTCCAGCCCGCGGAAGGCCAGCACCTTGCTGATGCGTCCGACCTCGATCTGCTTGCCGTCGCGCGACAGCGCCTTGATCGCCATGTTCGGGCGCACCTTGCCGCCCTCGATCCGCCCGGTCAGCAGCCGGCCGAGATAGGGGTTCGCCTCGAGCGTCGTCGCCAGCATGCGGAATGGCGCGTCCGGCTCCACCGTCGGGGCGGGGACGTGGCGGCGGACCAGCTCGAACAGGGGCGCCAGGTCCTTGCGGTCGCCGTTCTCGAGGTCGTCCGTGGCCCAGCCGTTGCGGCCCGACGCGAACAGGGTTGGGAAATCGAGCTGCTCGTCCGTGGCGTCGAGGCCGGCGAACAGGTCGAACACCTCGTCGTGCACCTCGTGGGCGCGGGCGTCGGGGCGGTCGACCTTGTTGACGACGACGATCGGCCGCAGGCCGAGCTTCAGGGCCTTGCCGACCACGAACTTGGTCTGGGGCAGCGGGCCCTCGGCCGCATCGACCAGGACGACGACACCGTCGACCATGCTCAGGATACGTTCGACTTCGCCGCCGAAATCGGCGTGGCCGGGGGTGTCGACGATGTTGATTCGCATGCCGTCCCAAGGCACGGACGTGCATTTCGCGAGGATGGTGATCCCGCGCTCGCGTTCCAGGTCGTTGCTGTCGAGCGCGCGCTCGGCAACCTGCTGGTTCTCGCGAAAGGCGCCCGACTGGCGCAGCAGCGCGTCGACCAGGGTCGTCTTTCCGTGGTCGACATGGGCGATGATGGCGATGTTCCGCAGATCCATCGGAGCTTCTCGGTCGTTGAGCCGGACGCGCGCAAGAAAAAAACCCGGACACGCGACGTGCCGGGGCGGAGGTCCTGTTGCGGTGCAGTATAGGAATGCCGAGCGCAAAGGCAAGACCGGGCGGCGAGGCAGGGGTCGTCCGGATGTCCCCTGGCACGTCGCCGATTGCGACAATAGGGTGGGGATCGGATGCCGCGACCGCAAGGGGCGAAAGCGGCATCCCTTCGACTTCCGGCCCGCGAACCGAAAGGAGACGTCGCCTGACCGCCCGCTTCATCCCCACCGTGGCAGCCCGAATCGCCCTCGTCCTGCCGCTCCTGGGAACTCCGCTATCCCTGCCGGCCCCGGTCTTTGCGCAGGAGGCGGCCTACCGCGTGGATCTGACCGGGATCGACGACTCGGAGCTGCGCGAGCTGATCGAGGAGGCCTCCTCCCTGTTCAGCCTCGCCGACGATCCGCCTCCCAGCCTCGTCGGGCTGCAGCGCCGGATCGAGGCCGACCGCGGCCGCGTCGAGGCGGCGCTCCGCTCGGTCGGCTACTATGCCGGCACCGTCGACGTGGCGGTCGACTCGGCCGCCGATCCCATCGAGGTCCGAATCGCCGTCGAGCCCGGCCCGCGCTACACCTTCGGCGAGGTCGCGGTCGTCGGGCCGGAAGGGCGGCCCCTGGAGGAGGTCACGGTCGAGCGCGACGCGCTCGCGCTGCCGCAGGGCGCGCCGGCGCTCGCGCGCGACGTGGTCGCGGCGCAGTCCCGCCTGGAGGAGCTGGTGGTCGCCCGGGGCTACGCCTTCGCCGAGGTCCCCGACCGCGAGATCGTGGTCGACCATTCGGATCGGACCATGGACGTGACCTTCGTCGTCGCCCCGGGCGACGCCGTCCTGCTCGGGCCCGTGACGATCCGAGGGCTGGAGCGGGTCGACGAGGACCTGGTGCGCGGCCGCATCCCCTGGGATCCCGGCGCCCGCTTCCGCCCGGAGCTGCTGGCGCGAGCGCGCGAGCGCATTTCGGATCTCGGCCCCTTCGCGTCGGTCAGGGTGGACCTGGCCGAGGAGACCGGCGCCGACGGGCTGACGCCGGTCGTGGTGGAGGTCGTCGAGCGGCCGCGCAGGGTGATCGGCGCGGCGGTCGCCTTTTCGACGACGGAGGGGCTGGGCGTCGAGGCGTTCTGGGGCCATCGCAACCTGTTCGGCGGCGGCGAGCAGTTCGACATCTCGGGTTTCGCCAGCGGCATCGGCGTCGATTCCGTCAGCGCGGACGTCGTCGAGGAGACGGATTTCGGGATCGACGTCGAGTTCCGCAAACCCGACGTCTTCGCGGTCGACCAGACCCTGATCGCCAGCCTGGAACTGCTTACCGAGCGGCCGGAGGCCTATGACCGCGAGGCCGTGACCGCGTCCGTCCGGCTGTCGCGGGTGCTGTCCGGAGGGCTGACCGCAGGTTACGGCGTCACCGTCGAGCGGTCCCGCATCCAGGAGGCGGAGCGGTCCACCACGAGCACCCTGTTCGGCGTGCCGCTGTCGGTCGCGTGGGACGTGACGGACGACCTCCTCGACCCGTCCGAAGGCGTGCGCACCGAGCTGCTGACGACCCCGTGGGTCCAGTCCGGCGCCGCCGACGCGCGGTTCCTCGCCAGCCGCTGGACCACGTCCGCCTACCAGAGCTTCCTGGAGGACGATTTGACCCTCGCCGGCCGGGTCTCCTTCGGCAGCATCGCCGGAGCCGAGGTCGAGGAGATCCCCGCCGACAAGCGCTTCTACGCCGGCGGCGGCGGTTCGATCCGGGGCTTCGGCTTCCAGAGGGTCGGGCCGGCCGACGCCTTCGGCGACCCGCGGGGCGGACGCTCGCTGTTCGAGATCGGCGCCGAACTGCGCTACCGCCTGACCGACACCATCGGGATCGTTCCGTTCGTGGACGGCGGCAACGTCTTCGACACGACGCTGCCCAGTTTCGACGAGGAGCTGAAATGGGGGGCCGGCCTGGGTCTGCGCTACTTCACGGGTTTCGGGCCGTTGCGCGCCGACGTCGCCGTTCCGCTCAACCCCGAACCCGGGGACGACCGGTGGGCGCTCTATCTCAGCATCGGGCAGGCGTTCTGAGGGCCGACTCGGGCGATCGCCTCTGGCCTTTTGCACATTCGCGCACGACATGTGTCCCGTCCGCCACCGGCGGAACGGATCCCGGAAGGCGGTGTCGCGCGTAGTGAAGGTACTCAAGGTCATCGTATTCGCCCTGCTCGGGCTGGTGGCGCTGTTCGTCCTGGCCGGTGCGGCGGCGGTGTTCTGGCTCGGCACCGAACCGGGGCGGGGCTGGCTTGCCGCCACGATCGAGGAAGCGGCGAGCGGACCCGGCCAGCGGGTCGAGATCGGCTCGACGCAAGGCTCGCCGTTCGGGACGCTGGTCGTCCGCGACGTCGCGGTCGCGGACGACGAGGGCGTCTGGCTCGCCGTCGACGAAGCCCGGCTTGCCTGGGAGCCGCTGGCGCTGCTTCGCCGGCGCCTCCAGGTCGATGCGATCGAGGTCGGCAGCCTCGATCTGCGCCGCCTGCCGTCCGGACCGGAAGACGAGACCGAGGAGGGCGGGCCTCCCGGCCTGCCGGACCTGCCGGTGACGGTGGCGCTCGACCGGCTCGCCGTCGAGCGCCTGCATCTCGGCAAGGCGGTGCTGGGGACCGAGGACGCGGCGGTCCAGGTCGCCGGGTCGGCGCTGCTCGGCGAGGCGGGGCGCAGCCTCTCGGTCAAGCTGGGGGTCGACCGGATCGACGGCCGCGCCGGGTCGGTGGCGCTCGACGTCCTGCTGGTGCCCGACGAGGATCGCCTCGACCTCGCGCTCTCGGTCGCCGAGCCCGAGGGCGGCATCATCGCGCGGCTGGCCGGACTCCCGGGCCAGCCGCCGGTGACGGCGAGCCTCGACGGCACCGGCACGCTCGCGGACTGGCAGGGCCGCCTGGAGGCGGCCGCCGGCCCCGGCCTCGCGCTCGCCGCCGACCTTTCCGTGGAGCGGGCCGGGGAGCTGGACGGGGAGCAGGGCGGTCACCGCGTCGCCGTTTCGGCGTCGGGCACCGTCGATGCGCTGCTGGCGTCGCTGCCGGACGACGTCCGCGCGGCGGTGGGAGACCGGCCCCGGCTGGACCTGCTCGTCGTGGTGCCCGGGTCGGGACCTCTCGGCATAGAGCGGGCCGAGGTCGAGCTTGCCGCCCTCACGGCTTCCGCCAGCGGTTCCTATGCGGCCGGGAACGCCGCCCTGGACCTGGCCTATGCCGTCGACGTCCGGCCGGAGCCGGCGCTCCAGCGTCTGGCGGGCGACGCTTCCTGGCGGTCGCTCTCGCTCGAAGGCACGCTGACGGGGCCGGTAGACGCGCCGCAGGTGACGGCGACCTTGCGGGCGGAGCAGCCAGCGGTCGCCGGGTTCGCCGCGCGGGAGGCCGTCGCGACGGTACGGGCGGACCCTGTGGATGAGCCCGCGGGATCGGCGGCCTTCGCCGTCCGGACCGACGGCGAGGTGGCCGGGCTCGCCCTTCCCGACCCGGCCCTGGCGCAGGCCTTGGGCGAGACGCTGACCTGGGAGGGATCGGCCGTCGTCGCCCCCGAGGCCGGCACGCTGCGCCTCGAACGCCTGATCGCCGGCACGGCGTCCGGCGATCTCTCGGTGTCGGGCACCGCCGCGCTTTCCGGCGAGAGCGCGGATCTGCGCGTCGTGCTGGATGTGCCGGCGCTCGCCGCGTTCGCACCGCTCCTCGGCGTTCCCCTGGAGGGCGGGGCCGGCCTGACGGCCGAGGTGGCGCTGGCCGGCGGGGCGGTGGAAGCGACGCTCGCGGGTGCTGCGCGCGATCTCGTGACCGGGATACCCCCGGCGGACGCGCTGCTCGGCGGCGCGGTCGATCTCGCGGCCACCGTGGGCGTTTCGCCCGGCGGGGACGTCGCGGTCGAGGGGCTGCGCCTCTCCGCGGACCGCCTGGGCGTGACGGGGCAGGCGACGCTGGCCGGAGGGGATCTGGCGGCGTCCTGGCGGGCCGAGGCCGGCGACCTCGCGGCGCTGGGAGACGCGGTCGGCCAGCCGCTCTCGGGCGGGCTGGTCGTCGAAGGCAGCGCCACCGGCAGCCCCGAGGCGCCGGTCGTGAGCGTGCGGGCGGCGGGCCGCGACCTCGTCGTCGCGGGCACGGCGCTCGGCGCCCCGGTCCTCGACCTGGACGTCCGGGACCTGGCCGCCGGGCCGCGCGGGCGCGCGGAACTGACCGCGGTGGTCGAGGGGCTGCCCCTCCAACTGGCAACCACCTATGCGCTGCGTGACGGCACGCTGGCGCTCGACGGGCTCGAACTGGCGGCCGGGTCGGCCCGGGCGGCCGGCGATCTTGCCGTGGACCTCGCCACCGCGACCGTCGCCGGCCGGCTGGACGGGCAGGTGCCCGATCTCGCGCCGTTCGCGGCGCTGGCGGGGACGGACCTGCGCGGCAGCACCGGGTTCGAGGTCCGGCTCACGGCCCCGCAGGGGCGCCAGTCCGTCGGGATCGTCGCCGGCGTGGACGGGCTGCGGGTGCTCGACGGCGGCGAGCCCAGCTTCCTGGCCGGGCGCCTCGACCTGCGCGCCGAGGTCGCGGACCTGCTCGGCACGCCGGCCGGCAGCGTCGAGGTGGAGGGGACCGATGCGCTCGCCGGAGGGGCCAGCCTCGCGGTCTTCGGCGCCGAGGCCGAGGGCAGCCTGGAGCGTGCGGATTTCCGCGCCTCGGCCGAAGGCGGGGCCGGACAGCCTTTCCAGATCGAGACGGCCGGGACCTTCGCCGCCGGCGGGGAGGCCAGCCGCGTGGCACTCGACCGTTTCCGGGGCATCTACGGCGACGAGCCCTTCGAGCTCGCGCAGCCGGCCGCCCTGGTCTTCGGCGACGGCATCGCGGTGGAGGACCTGCGTCTGCGCAGCGGCGCCGCCGCCCTCGCGGCGGATGCCCGCATCGGTGCCGACGCGCTGGAGGGGCAGATCCGCCTCGACCGGATACCGCTGGATCTCGCGAGGCTCTTCGACCCGACGCTCGGGTTGGACGGGACGCTGGACGGCACGGCGGTCCTCTCCGGCTCTCCGGCCGATCCCAGGGCCGAGGTGGAGGTGCGCCTGTCCGGCGCCGGGGCTGCGGCCGTGCGCGACGCGGGGGTCGAAGGGGTCGACGCCAGGGCGACGGCCCTCTGGCGCGGCGGGGAACTGGCGGTCGAGGGCACGGCGACCACCGAGCGCGAGGGGGTCGACCTGAGTTTCTCGGCGACGGTGCCGCTGGTGATGGACCCGGTGACGCTGGTGCCGGCGGTACCCGACCCGGCGCCGCTGCGCGCCGGGGTCCAGGGACGGGTCGATCTCGCGCGGTTCGACGACCTGCTCGCGGCCACCGGCGACCGCGTCGAGGGGACCCTCGACGTCGACCTGAGCGTGACCGGCACGCTCGGCGAGCCGCAGGTCGGCGGCACCGCTGTCCTCGCCGGCGGCCGTTACGAGAACCAGGCCACCGGGGCGGTCGTCACCGACCTGACGGCGCGTCTGGTCGGCGAGGGCACCCGCCTCGTCCTGTCGGAGTTCTCGGGCCGGACGCCGGGAGGCGGCAACCTGCGCGCCAAGGGCACGATCGACCTCGACCCGGCGGCGGCGCGCCAGATCTCGGTGGAGGTCGTGGCCAATGACGCCCGGCTGTTGCGCACCGACCTCGCGACCGCGTCGGTCAGCGCCGACCTGCTGCTTTCCGGCACCTTCGAGCGCTCGGACCTCGCCGGGAAGATCCGCATCCGGCGCGCGGAGATCCGGGTGCCCGACCGCCTGCCGCCGGGAATCGTCGAGCTGGACGTGGTCGAGGTGAACGGCGAGCGGCCCACGGTGCGGGTGGACGGCCGGCCCCCGATTCCCCGCCGCAAGCCGGGCGGGCCCAACGCCGCCGTCGCCGGCACCGGGGGCGTCGCGCCCGCGCCCGCGGCGGCCGAACCGGGCATGGTGGTCGGCCTGGACGTCGTCGTGTCGGCCGAGAACCAGGTCTTCGTGCGCGGCCGCGGGCTCGACGCCGAACTCGGGGGAGAGCTCCTGCTCGACGGGACGGTCTCCAACCCGAGGATCACCGGCGATCTGGAGATGATCCAGGGCGAGCTCGACCTCCTGGCGCAACGGTTCGAGTTCACCCGCGGCAACATTTCCTTCGTCGGCGACGGCCAGCTGATCCCCCGCCTCGACCTCGCGGCCGAGACGTCGGCGGGCGACGTCAAGGCGATCGTCGCCGTCACGGGGCCGGTGACGGAACCCAACATCGAGCTGTCCTCGCAACCCGCCCTGCCGCAGGACGAGGTCCTGTCGCGCATCCTGTTCGGCAGGGCGACCGGCCAGCTCACGGCCTTCCAGGCGGTCCAGCTCGCCCAGAGCGCGGCGCAGCTCGCCGGGTACGGCGGCGGCCCCGGCATCCTCGACCGGGTCCGCCGTTCGATCGGGGTCGATCGCCTGGAGATCACCAGCGGCGAGGAGGGGGGCGGGCCGACCGGCTTCGGGGCGGGACGCTACCTGTCGGAGGACGTCTATGTCGGCGTCGAGCAGGACGTCCGCGAGGGCGGCACGCGGGCCAAGGTCGAACTGGACGTCACCGACAACGTCCAGGTGGAGGCCGACGTCGGCGGGCGCAAAGGCGGCCGCGTCGGCCTGCGGTTCGAGTGGGAGTACTGACCGCGCGGCGGGTCAGCCGGGTCCCTGCTGACCGGTCGCCTCCCGCTCCGCCAGTTCCCGGATCGCCCTCGCGAGGCCGTCGCGCGCCTCGACCGCCCGCTGGCGGGCGCTGTCGTCGGCCTCGTTGAAGAACACCGTGAAGATGCCGTTGCCGGTCAGGTAGAGCAGCATGGAGACGTTGATCTTGCGGTCGGTGGCCGTGCACGTCGCCTCCGCGGTGCGGATGCCGACCTGCCCGACCTGCGTCGGCTCGGCGGGGACCGCCTCGAACGTCCCCGGGCAGGCCTGCTTCATGGAAGCGAGATACTGCTCCGACAGTTCCGCGATGGTGGCGCCCGGTTCCGTGTCGAACTCGCGCACGCCGCCGAAGACGCCGTCGAACCGCCAGGCATAGTCCGCCGGCCGCTTGTCCTGCGGCATCGCGTCCAGGTTCAGTACCTGCACCTCCGTGAGGCCCGAGCGGGCGAGCACGGCGGCAAGCGACGGAGGCAGCGGCGGGCGGGCCTGTCCTTGTCCAGGTCCCTGTGCCTGCCCCTGTGCCTGCCCGGGCCCCTGTGCGGGGGCGCCGGAGGCGATCCGCTCGGCGCAGGTCTGCAGGTCGGCGAGCGCCTGCGAGGTTCCCTTCAGCGCGAAGATGGCGTCGTCATCGGGGCCGCGCACCGTAAGCCGGCTGCCTCGGCGGAGCTGTTCGTACAGCTCGCCGTCGCGGCCGGTCTGGATCAGGATCATCGACCCGTCGGCGGCGACCGCGTCGAACTGGCGCTCGGTCCCGCCGTCGACCGAGACCTGAACCGGGAACCGGGTGCCCTGGGCGAATTCGGCTCCCGGGACCGAGATGCCGATGTTGGTCTCGCCCTGCGGGTTGCGCGCGAGCACCAGCGCCAGGCCGCTGTCGTACTGGTTCTGGGTCGCGCAATAGGCCGGGCCGCCCGCACCCGGAGGCGTCACCGGCCCGCCGGCCCATTGTCCGACCGGGGCCGGGGGAGCCGAAGTCTGGGCGGCGGCGGCGCCGGCGGCGAGGAGGGCCGTGGTGGCGAGCGCCAGGGCGCGAAGGGAGGTATGGGGCACGGCTCGGGATCCGGCAGAGGTGTCGGGGATGGAGAGTTGGGCGCAGGCTATCGATCGGCCCGCCCCGAGGCAAGGGTTCGAACGAGGCGCCAGGGCTCCGAACGCGGGTCGACGAGAGGGGATATTCGCGGTCAGGCGGGCCTTCAGGCTGCCGGCGCCTTGCGGAGCGGCGGTCGGCCAGCGGGTCGGCCAGCGGGTCGGCCAGCGGACCGGAGGGCAGCGGGGCGCCGAAACGTGCGGGAACGTCATGTTTCGTCACGGTCCCGGCGCGCATCTCCTCCACCGGTTCCGCCCGGACCTCGCCGCGCATTCTTCTGCCGCACCGACCACGGCCGTCCCATCCGACGGACGCGGACGGTATCCGGTTGAGTATTTCCTCTCCCGTTGCACGGGAGAGGGGAATTTCGCGCGATTAGGCGGTCCGGGCGAACTTGCCGGTGGGGACCGGCAGGGGCTGGTCGCGCAGGCGGGTCTTCAGGCTGCCGGAGCCCTGCGGAGCGACGGCGGCCAGCGGGCCGGCCAGCGGGCCGGCCAGCGGACCAGACGGCGCCGGGGCGTCGAGACGTGCGGGAATGTCATGTTTCGTCACGGTCCCGGCGCGCATCTCGCGGCGCAGCTCGTCGCGCATCTCCTCGTGCAGTCCCGCCAGCTCCTTGCGCAGCTCCTTCAACAGTTCCGCCTGGACCTTGCCGCGCAGTTCCTCGCGCAGCTCGTCCCGGACGTCCTCGCGCAGGTCCTCGCGCAGGCGCTCGCGCTCGGCCCGGGTCACGGCGCGGACGGCGCCGACGTCCTTCTCGAAGCGCCACCGGTGGGCCAGCAGGCGGGCGGCGGCGGGGAACCGCCCCTGCTCGACCAGCTTGCCGTACAGCTCGTCGTGCTGCCGGCGCATCTGCTCGACGAGGGCCTCGTGCCGGTTCTCCTCCTCGGCGGACAGCTCGACGAGGCGGGCCCGGACGTCCGCGCGCGCCCACGGCGCCGAACCGGGCGCGCAGCCGGCGCGGCGCGCGGCCTCGGCCAGGGGCGCGCCGCGCGCGGCGATGCGGCAGAACAGTTCGATGCTCGATGCCAGCGGCTGGGCGGCGGTAGCGGCCATGGGGCGTCCTCCTCGTTCCGGTAGAAAGAACAATATGAGAACATATGCCGGCGACAGTCAAGAGGCCGGCATCGGCGATTGCCTGGCGGCGTGCCCCGGCGTATGCAGGGCCGAACGGGCAGGGGAGGGGGAAGTGGCGCAGCCTTCGGTAATCGTCGTCGGGGCCGGAATCGTCGGGATGTCGGCCGCGCTGGCGTTGCGCATGCGCGGCCTGCCGGTCACGGTGGTGGACCGCCAGGCGCCGGGCCATGGGACGTCCTTCGGCAATGCCGGCACCTTCGCGACCTACGAGGTGCAGCCGATCGCGACGCCCGGCATCCTGCGCAACGTCCCGCGCATGCTGCTCGACCCGTCGGGGCCGCTCGCGATCCGGTGGCAGTACCTGCCGAGGCTGCTGCCCTGGCTCGCCCGCTTCGTCGCAGCCTCGGCTCCCTCGACCGTCGAGCGCATCACGCGCGAGCTCGCCTCGCTGACCTCGCGCGCGGACGAGGGCTACCGCCCGCTGTTCGAGGTGGCCGGGGCGACGGACCTGATCCGGCGGGAGGGCGCGCTCTACGTCTACACCCGCACCGGCGCGCAGGACGTCCGGCGCCGGGCCGAGGAGTATCGCAGCCGCGGCGTGTGCGCGGTGCCGCTCGAGCGCGGGGAGCTTGAGGAACTCGAGCCCAACCTGTCGCCGGACTGCATCCGCGGGCTGCTCTACCCGGACGCCTTCCACACCGTGAGCCCGCTGGCGCTGACCGAGCGCTTCGTGCAGGCCTTCCTGGGCCTCGGCGGCACGATCGAGCAGGCGGAGGTCGCGGCGATCGACGCCGCGCCGGACGGCGAACGCGTCGTGCTGCGGGACGGGCGCGTCCTCACGGCCGAGCGCGTCGTCCTCGCGGCCGGCGTCTGGTCCCGGGCACTTGCCGCCGGGGCCGGCGCCCGCGTGCCGCTCGACACCGAGCGCGGCTACCATCTCGTCTTCCCCGGGGCCGGGAACCTGCTGCGGCGCCCGGTCTGCTGGTACGAGCGCGGCTTCTACGTGACGCCGATGGCGGACGGGCTCAGGGTCGCGGGCACGGTCGAGCTGGGCGGGACCGAGGCGCCGGCGCGTGCGGTGCGCCTGCGCGCGCTGGAGCGCGGCGTGCGGGCACTGCTGCCGGTCCAGGGTGCGCCCGCGTCCGAGTGGATGGGCTTCCGCCCCTCGATGCCCGACAGCAAGCCGGTGATCGGGGCGATGCCCGGCCGGCCGTCGGTCATCCACGCCTTCGGCCACGGGCATCTCGGCCTGACGCTCGCCGGGATCACCGGCCGGATCGTCGCCGACCTGGTGACCGGGGCGCCGCCGCCGCTCGACGTCGGCGCCTTCTCCCCGACCCGCTTCGCGCGGCGGGTCAGCGCTGCTGGGTGAGCGGAGCCTGAACCGGGGCCTGCGCCGCGGACTGCACCGGGTCCTGCAGCGCGGACTGCTGCGCCGCCGGTGCCGCGCGATGCGCCTCCAGCCAGCCGGTTATGCCGCTGGCGACCAGGAGCACCACCGTGACGACGAAGAGGCCGTGGATGATGAGCGAGTCGGACGTGACATGCCGGGAAGGCGCTTCGGCCTTTCTTGCGGCCATCATGGTCATGGTACCGGAAACTCCAGGGCGGGTATTTGCGGCTGATAGTAAAACTCTACGACTGATTGCCTAAAGATGGGTTAACGACATGCAAAACTTTGCCGTCGCAAAGAAATGCCGCTGAACTTCCGAAAATTCGATTGAATTTGCAGGGATCTCGGCAGGCGCCCCGGACGCGGCCTCAGCCGTCCTCGTCCGCAGCCGGTTCCGCCTCCACCCGGACGGGCGCCGTCCCGTCCTCGGTCATGTCCAGCCGCTCGGCGGCCGCGCGCGACAGGTCGATGACGCGCCCTTCGACGAAGGGACCGCGGTCGTTGATCTTGACCTCGACCGACTGGCCGTTCTCCAGGTTGGTCACCTTGGCCGTCGTGTCGAGCGGCAGCGACGGATGGGCGGCCGTCAGCCGGTTCTGGCGCATCGGCTCGCCGCTCGCGGTCGGCCGGCCTTCGAACCCCGGCCCGTACCAGGAGGCGGTTCCGGTCTCGACATGGGGCTCTTCCTCCGCCTGCGCCGGGGAGGCGGCCAGGAGGGCGAAGGCGGCGAGAAGGGCGGCTTGGACGGGGGCTTGGATGGAGGGCGTGCGTTTGCGCGGCATCGTCGTCGGGCTCCTAGTCGGTTTCGGCGACGGATGCCAACAATCCTCCCGCCACTTCGTCCCGCCGCGTCGGCGCCGTGCCGTCCCGCACCCGGGCGATCACCGCCCGCAGGTCGGTGGCCGTGAACGGCTTCTCCAGGACCGGGAGCGCCGCCCCGCTGAGGAAGCCCTTGACCGACACGCTGAGCGTGTCGCCGGTGATGAAGACGAAGCGGCCGGCGAGATCCGGCCATTTCGCCTCGACCCGGCGGTGCAGGTTCGGTCCGTCGAGCTCCGGCATGCGCAGGTCGCTGACGATCACGTCGTAGCGGCTGCCGGCCTCGATCCTTTCCAGCGCGTCCATGCCGTTCTCGGCGATGTCGATCCGGTGCCCGTCCGGCTCCAGCGCCTCGGCCAGCATCAGGGCGATCTCGGGCTCGTCGTCCACGATCATGATGCGCAGCGCCGCCGCCGCCGCCGCGCCGGTGGGGATGCTCGCCGGCACCGGGAGGGGCAGGGGCTGCGGCGCCTCGCGCGCGATCACCGGCAGGCGGACGACCAGCGTGGCGCCCCCGCCCGGCGTGTCCGCGACGGCGATGGTGCCGCCATGGGCATCGACGATGTTGTGGCAGATGCTGAGCCCGACCCCGGTGCCGATCCCGGCCGGCTTGGTGGTGAAGAAGGGCTCGAAGATCCGGTTGCGGATATCGGCCGGCACGCCGGGGCCGTTGTCCGCGACCTCGAGCACGGCGGTCGACGTCGCCGGCTCGTACCGGGTCGCGACGAGCAGCCTTCGCCCCGAGCGCCGTTCCGACAGCGCCTGGCGCGCGTTGACCACGAGGTTGGTGACGACCTGGTTCAACTGGTCGCCGTCGGCCCACAGGGTCGGCAGGTCCGTCGCCAGGTCGAGCGCGACCTCGACGCCGTCGGCCCGGAGCGCGTAGGCCACCAGTTCGAGCGAGGCGTCGACGATGTCGTTGAAGTTCACGTCGGTACGCTCGGGCGGCCGCCGCCGCGCGAGCGCCAGGAAGGTCTTGACGATGCGCGCGCAACGGTCCGCGGCCTTGTGGATCTTGGTCGCGCGGTTCCTGGTCCGCTCGTCGGGCGCCATGTCCTCCATCAGCACGGACTGGCCGACCACGACCGACAGCGGGTTGTTCAGCTCGTGCGCGACGCCGGCGAGCAGGGAACCCAGGGCCGCCAGCTTCTCGGACTGGAGCAGGGCTTCGCGCTGGCGCGCGATCTCGCGTTCCGCCTCCTCCCGGAAGGTCAGGTCGTAGAGGCCGCTGACCGCCGCCGCATAGCCTTCGTACTCGATGATGCGGGCGGAGACGGCGGCGGGGAACGTCGTGCCGTCCCAGCGCCGCAGCGTGATCTCCATCATCTCGACGCCGCCGTTGGCGCGCAGCCGGTCGATGAAGCGGTGGCGCTGGTCTTGGTCCGGGTAGAAGTCGGCGGCGCGGCACTGCAGCAGGACGGGGAGCGGCGCGCCGAGCAGGTCCGCCGTGCGCGGGCTCGCATAGAGGATGCGGCTGCCGTCCAGCGTCGTGATCACGACCGGGACGGGATGCGCCTCGGTGATGCCGCGGAAGCGGGCCTCGCTCGCGCGCAGCGCCTCCTCCGAGCGTTTGCGCTCGGTGATGTCGCTGAACAGCGTCACCGTGCCGCCGCCGCGCATCGGGCGGCGCCACAGCTCGATCACCCGCCCGTCGGGCCGCACCTCCTCGCGGCGCATCTCGTCGCGCGCCCGGTACTGGGCGAGCTGCTCGGCCAGCAGCGCCTCGCGGTCGCTGCCCGGGAAGTCCCCCCGGTCGAGGCGCCGGCGCAGCAGCGTCTCGACCGGCGTCCCGGGCTGGGTGACCTCGCGCGGCAGGCCGTACATCTCCAGGAAACGGTCGTTGGCGAGGCGCAGGTTGAGGTCGGCGTCGACGACGCTGATGCCCTGGGCGATGCTGGAGAGCACCGTCTCGAGGAAGCGCGTCTTCTCGGCCAGTTCCCGCTGGCTCTCGTGCAAGGCCTCCTCCGCGCGCCGGCGCTCGGTGATGTCGCGCACGAAGGCCGAGAACACGGTGTCGCCGGCGCTCGTCACCTCGATGATCGCGAGCTCCACCGGGAACACCGTGCCGTCGCGCCGCACCGCCTCGATCTCGAACCGCCGGCCGATCAGGCGCGGCCCGCCGCTGGAGCGGTAGCGGCGCATGCCCTCGCGGTGGCGTTCGCGCAGGTGGCGGGGAATGATGACGTCGGCGAGCGAGCGGCCGAGCACCTCGCCCCGCGAATAGCCGAAGGTCCGTTCGGCGGCTGGGTTGAACTCGATGATGCGCCCTTCGGCGTCGGACGAGATGATGCAGTCCAGCGAGGAGTTGAGGATCGCGGACTTCAGGTTCTCCGAGGTGCGCAGGGACGATTCCGCGCGCTTGGCCTCCGTGATGTCGCCGGTCGACCCGGCAAGCCGGACGACGCCGTTGCTGGCCCGGTCGCGCACCGCGGCGCCGGTCGTGCGCACCCAGCGCAGCACCCCGTCCGGGCAGATGATCCGGTAGTCGAGCGCGATCGTCCGCGACTGGCCGGCGAGGAAGGCGCGGAACTCCGCGGCGACCCGTTCCGTGTCGCCGGGGTGCAGCAGGCCGGACCAGAAGGGCTGTTCCGAGGAGGTCGCGCGCGGCGGCGGGCCGAACAGCTCCGCCATCCGGGGCGAGAAGTACAGCGTCCCGCGCGTCAGGTCCCAGTCGTAGAGGCCGGCGCTCGTCCCGTCGGCGGCGAGGGAGAACCGCTCGTTCGACAGCCGCAGCGCGCGCTCCTTCTCCTCCTGGCGGCTCTTGAACTGGCCGGCGATGCCGACCGCGAACACGATCGCGGACAGCCCGGCGCCGATGTGGAACAGGTTCGTGGTGACCGGCGTCGCCTCCAGCAGGCCCGCCTCGACCAGGCTGCCCAGCAGGGCGCCGGCCATCAGCGCCAGCAGCGCCGCCAGATAGACCACCGCGCCGTCGACGCGGGCCCGCAGCGCCCCGACCGCGGCGGCGAGGAACAGCGTCGCGACCAGGGCCGAGGCATAGGGCATCACCGCGGCGATCGCGCCGACGTCCACCGCCGCCAGCAGCGGCAGCGCGCCGAAGCCAACGGTCATCAGGCGCAGCACGAAGCCCAGTTCGGGCAGATGGTCCTCGACCTTGAGGAAGTCCCGGGTGAAGGAGATGCCGCAGACGATCGCGGCCAGGATCGCGACCTGCCCGGAATAGACGTTCCACCACGGGATGTCGGGCCATACCAGCTCGGCCAGGAAGCCGGTCTGGGAGCCGATGTACCAGGCGACCGACAGCTCGGTCAGGATCAGCCAGCCCTGGCTGCTCTCGCGCATCACCCGCCAGATGAAGAACAGGTAGATGCAGACCGTGAGCAGGATGCCGAACAGCATCCCGAACAGGAGCTGCTCGATCCGGTCCGTCCGGTAGAGCGATTCCACCGACTGCAGCGCCAGCGGCAGGGCGATGGCGTCGCGGTTCTCGATCCGCACGTAGACCGGGACCTCGGGGCCGGGCGGCAGGACCACCGGGAAGACCCAGTAGCGGTGGTCGAGGCGCGAGGAGTTGCCGGCCGAGAGCAGGCCGCCATGGCTGCTGGTCCAGCCGCCGCCGGGGCGGGGAACGTAGACCGAGATGCGGTCGACGACCGCCTGGCGGTAGACCAGGTACCAGGTCCGGGCGGGGCCGGTGACGTTGTCGAATTCAAGCCTGACCCACACCGCGGCGCCCTCGGGCCCGGGGCTGCGCGCCCCGGTGCCGGCCGGCTCGAAGCGCGAGGCCCAGGGCTCGCCGGTCACTTCGGACAGGTCGAGGCTCCCCGCCGGGTCGTCGAGCACCTGCAGGGCCCGGCCGAGCGGGTAGCTGTCCGCCTCGTGGTCGAGGACGACCGGATGGGCGAAGCCGCCGCCCGCCGGCAGGAGGGCGAGGACCGCCGCCACGATCATCGATCGAATGATTGCCGCCACGTTCCCATCCCGAACGGTTGCGGTGGTCTCGTATTGCCGCCGCGCAGTCCGACTTTGGCACAGGCCGCAATCGAAACGCGAGGGCAACGCTCGGGCGTCCCGGCTGTTTGCCGTTCCGTGGCAATCGTGATGCGGGAGGGTGGCATGCCAGCAAGAACGGCACAGGCGGAATGGCGGGGCGACCTGCGCGGCGGCAACGGCCGGGTGCGGACCGGCAGCGGCGCGATCGACCGGGACTATTCCTTCGTCTCGCGCTTCGAGGACGGGAGCGGCACCAACCCCGAGGAACTGCTCGCCGCCGCCCATGCGGCCTGCTTCTCGATGGCGCTGTCGCACGGCCTCGCCCAGGCGGGCCACGCGCCGACCCGGGTCGCGACCACGGCCAGGGCCTATCTCGACAAGGTCGCCGACGGCTTCGCCGTGACCCGCATCGAGCTGGAATGCGAGGCCGAGGTGCCGGGCATCGCCGAGGACGAATTCCGCAGCCAGGCCGACGCCGCCAAGACCGGGTGTCCGATCTCGAAGGCGCTCGCCGCGACCGAGATCAGGCTGACCGCGCGCCTCGTCGGGGGGTGATCGGAGGGACCGGCCGCCGCCCGCCCGTGCGGAGCCAGAGCGTTTCCGGATGAACCGGAAACGCTCTGGGATTTCGTGTTCCTCAAGCACCGGCGCCGCTCCGCGGCTCGGCTTGCGCCCCTGGCGGGGCGGGGGCGCGGTCGCGCCCCTTGGCGTTTCCGGATGAACCGGAAACGCTCTAGGTGCGGGCGGAGGCCCGGACCTCCTGCTCGATCAGCTTCCAGATCTCGTCGACCAGCCCGACGAATTGCGGAGCGCGCTTCAGGTCCAGGTCGCGCGGACGGGGCAGGGGGATGGGCAGCCGCCGGCGGACGGTGCCCGGCCGCGCGCTGAACACGATCACTTCGTCCGACAGGAAGACCGCCTCGTCGATCTGGTGGGTGATCAGGAGCACGGTCTTGCCGCTTTCCTGCCAGATGCGCAGCAGCTCCGTCTGCATGATCTCGCGCGTCTGCGCGTCGAGTGCCGCGAACGGCTCGTCGAGCAGCAGGATGTCGGGGTCGACGGCGAGGCCGCGGGCGACGTTCACGCGCTGGCGCATGCCTCCCGAAAGCTGGTGCGGGTAGTGGTTCTCGAAGCCGGCCAATCCCGCGAGTTCGATAAAGCGCCGTCCGGTCCGCGAGGCCTCCTTCCACTTCACGCCGGCGAGCGTCAGGCCGTAGGCGACGTTCTCGATGACGGTCTTCCAGGGCAGCAGCGAGTCGTTCTGGAAGACGACGGCGCGGTCCGGGCCGGGGCGGGTGACGACCTTGCCGTTGACGCAGACGGTGCCGCCGGTGGGAGGCAGGAGGCCGTCGATGATGCGCAGGAGCGTCGACTTGCCGCTGCCGCTGGCGCCCACGATCGAGATGAAGGCGCCGCGCGGGACCTTGATGTCGATGTCGCGCAGGGCGACGAGCTCCGCCTGCCCGGCACGCTTGAAGGTCTTGCTTACGCCCGCGACCTCCAGGATGTAGTCGGTCGTCATTCCTTCCTCCAGGGCGCGAGCCGCTCTTCGACGGATTGGAAGACCATGGAGCCGAAGAGGCCCATGGCGCCGAGAACGATCACGTAGGCGAGCAGCGTCGCGGTGTCGAAGGTCTGCCCGGCCGCCATGACGGCGAAGCCGAAGCCCGCGAAGGAGCCGAAGAATTCGGCCACCACGATGCCGACCAGCGCCCGCGCCCAAGCCACGCGGACGCCGCTCACGATGAAGGGCAGGGCGTAGGGGAAGGTCACCGTCGTGAAGATCTGCCAGGATGTGGCGTTGAACGAGCGGGCCGCCTCGATCAGGTTCTTGTCGGCGGCGCGCAGGCCCGCCTCGGTCGTGACGACCACGGGAAAGACCGCGACCAGTAGCACCAGCACGAATTTCGACGAGAAGCCGAGCCCGAGCCAGGCGACGAACAGCGGCGCCAGCGCGATGATCGGGACGGAGTTGAGGGCGGACAGCAGCGGCCCGCCCATCAGGGAGAGGACGCGGCTCGAGGCCAGCGCCAAGCCGATCGCCACGCCGATCGCCACCGCCGCCGGAAACGACGTGCCCACCGCCGTGACCGTCGCGACGGCGTTGGTCCACATCGCGCCGGTCCTCACCTCCTCGAGGAAGGCCTCGGCGACGTCCAGCGGCGGCACCAGCAGCATGCGGTTGGTGACGAAGGTCGCCGTCAGCAATTGCCAGACCAGGAGGATGAAGGCGGTGGACAGGAGGACGCGGGACAGTCCCGCGCCCCGCGTGTCGCGATTGAGGTAGTCGTAGAACCGCTGCCACATGGCGCTCACCTTCCCGACCGGCCGGCCCGATCAACCGGCATAGGCGGCGACGGCCTGGCGCCCGTAGCCCCGCTCGCCGACCACCTTGCCGTCCACGTAGACGGTCCTGCCGCGCACGATCGTGCGCATGACCTGGCCCTTGAGCCTGCGGCCGGCATAGGGGCTCCACCCGCACAGGCTGAGGACGTCCTCGTTGCGGATTTCGAATTCCCGGTCGAGGTCGGCCAGGACCAGGTCGGCATGGCAGCCCGGCGCGATGCGCCCCTTCCCCTGGACGCCGAAGATCCGTGCCGGTCCGGTCGAGCACGCCTCGACCACGCGCGAGAGCGGGATCCGGCCCTCCGACGCGGCGTTCAGCAGCATGGAGAGATAGAACTGCGTGGACGGGGTTCCGGTATGGGCCTTCCAGCCGTCGGTCCAGCCGATCTCCTTCTCCTCCGCGAGATGCGGGGCGTGGTCGGTGGCCACGATGTCGATCGTACCGTTGTTCAGGCCTTCCCACAGCCCGGGAACGTTCTTCTCGGGGACCCAGTAGGACAGCGCGTAGGAGCCGAGGCGCTGGATCGCGGACCAGTCGCATCCCAGGAACAGGGCCCATGGATTGATCTCGCAGGTCACCTTCTGCCCGCGCGCCTTCGCCTCGCGGATGAGCTGGACGCTGCCCGCGGTCTGGGTATGGAGGATGTGCAGATGGCATCCCGCGGCCTGCTGGAGCCGCAGCAGCGTCGCGATGGCGGTCTCCCAGATCATCCCGTCATGGGCCGCGTAGGCCTTGGCGTAGGCCAGCGCGTCCCGCTCGCCGCGGGCCCAGAACTCCTGCTCGATGATGTCCATCAGCGCCTGGTCGTGCGGATGCACCATCAGCGGGACGTTGGCCTTGGCGCAGGCCTGCATGATCGCGAAGATCCTGCCGTGGTCATGCACGCCGATCCCCGGCATGTGCGGATAGTTGCGCCCGGTGTCGACGACCATGAAGAACTTGAAGGCCGCGATGCCCTGCTGCGCCAGGGCCGGCACTTCCTCCAGGATCGTGGGCGCCGGATTGAAGTTCCAGTCCACGACCGCGTCGCGCTCGTAGATGGCGAACTGCTTGCGCAGGAGGTCGAGCGTGTTGGGCGGGGGGGTCACGTTGGGCATCGCGACGCTGGTCGTCACGCCGCCCGCCGCGCATTGCAGGGTGGAGGTGTGGATCGTGTCCTTGTACTCGAAGCCCGGCTGCGTGCCTTCGCGATGATGGGAATGCATGTCGATGGCGCCCGGCAGGACGGCCAGCCCCGACGCGTCGATGATCGTGCCGGCACCGGCGGGCTCGTCGCCCGGCTCGTAGATGGCCGCGATCAGCCCGTCCTCGATGCCGATGGAACCGCGGAACCGGCCCTCGGCGGTGACGATGGTGCCGTTCTTGATCAGCGTGTCCAAGACTGTAGCTCCTCAGATGGCAAGCGATGCGGAGGGCGCGCGGCTGCGCGCGCTCCTGATGACGTCGAACACTTCGCGCACGAACGGTTCCGGAATGCCGCGCGTGATGAAGACGATGCGGCTCCGGCGCCATCCGCGCGGCCATGCGTCGAGAGCGAAGGGCGGATGGAAGAGTTTCTGGACCGCCTGGACCACGATCGGCTCGCCGCGCCCCTCGACGTCCAGGATGCCCTTGATGCGGAGCATGTCCTCGCCGTGGGCGATGACCAGGGCGTCCAGCCACGCCGCCACTTCCTGCCAGACCAGCGGTTCGTCGAAGGTCAGGCAGAAGCTGGAGATCGCGGCGTCGTGGCGGGCATGGTGGTCGTGCGCGTCGGGGCCGTCCCCGTCCCCGGGCCCGTCCCCGGGCCCGTGCCGTGGGAAGGCGTCGGCCCGCAGCCAGGCCTGCGCGGCCTGCGCGCCGGCGGCGCCGTCATGCACGCCGCCATGGACCAGCGCGGCGGGGTCAGGCGGTGCGCCGGGTGCCGCTTCGAGCAGGGAGGCGCCGGGGTTCAGGGAGCGCAGGCGGGCGGCGAGGTCGGCGAACCCCCCGGGCGCAAGGTCGGTCTTGGTGACGACGATCGCGTCGGCGACCGCGGCCTGCTTGACGGCTTCGGCGTGCCGATCGAGCGTGGCGAGGCCCTGGGGCGCCTCGACGGCCGTGACGATGCAGTCCAGCCGGTAGTCCCGGGCCACCGGCATGGTCATCAGGGCCTGGATGACGGGCGCCGGGTCGGCGAGGCCCGTGGTTTCGATGACGACCCGCGAAAGGGTCCGGATGTCGCCCCGCCGCTGCCTCAGGACCAGATCCTGGAGGGTTTCGACGAGGTCGCCCCGCACCGTGCAGCACAGGCATCCGGTCGTCAGCTCTATCGTGCTCTCGTCGCTCGCCGCTATGAGGTCGCCGTCGATGCCGATGTCGCCGAACTCGTTGACGATCACCGCGGCGTCGGCGAGGCTCGGCGTCCTGAGCCATTGATTGAGCAAGGTCGTCTTGCCGCTGCCCAGGAACCCGGTCAGCAGCAGGATCGGCGTGCGGGAGCCAGTCATCGCCAGATTTCCCGGATGGGTTGTTCGTTCATGATGGGCGGGCGTGATGGGGGGAAGCGTGGCGCGGGACCCTCGTCCCGCGCGCTTCGCCTCACCGGCCGGCGAGATAGCCGGGGTCGTAGTACTTGGAGACGTCCAGCGTCGGGGCGGGCTCGCCCGTGAGCGCGGCGTCGATGTCGACGATGTTCTGCAGCGCGGCGTCCGGCATTTCCAGGTTGCGGCCGATCGCCTGCTGTTCCTCGATGATGAACCGGTACGAGGCTTCCGCCACGTCGGGTTCCACGCCCGTATAGTCGGCGAGGATCGCGACGGCCTTCTCCCGGTTGGCGGGCTCGTAGATCCAGTTGGACGCTTCCTGGAGCGCCTGGGTCAGGTCCGCGGCCGTGTCCGGATTTTGGGCGGCCCAGTCCTTGTTGAGGATCAGTGGGGTCTGCACGTAGGGCTCGGTGTAGACGTCGAGCACCGCCATGCCGTCGTTCATGGCGATGGTGTCGAAGGGGGCGATCAGCAGCGCCCCTGACACCTGGCCGTTGCCGAGCGCGACCACGCGGTCCCGGGAGTTGGTCAGCGCCACCATCTGCACGTCGCCCGCCTTCACCCCGGCCTTCTGCAGCTGGTAGAGCAGCAGGTTCGCCGTGCCGCCGGTGACGCCGCCCGCGGTGACGACCTTGCCCGACAGGTCCGCCGCACTGTCGATGCCCGGCCCGCCGACGAGCCGGAGAATGGTCTTCTCCAGGATGGCGCCGCTGATGACGATCGGCGCGCCCTGATCGACGGCGCGGACGACGAGATCGCCGAGGGAGACGCCGGCTTCCACGCTGCCCGAGGCCACCGCCTGGAGGAGGGCCGGGCTGCTGGCGGCGCGCAGTTCCTCGATCTCGAGCCCGCGCTCGGCGTAGAAGCCCTGGTCCTCGGCGATCGCGTGCAGCCAGAGCAGCGCGCTGGGCGCCAGCATGGCGACCCGGACGGTCTCCGTCTTGGTGGGTTGGGCCTGGGCGGGCTGGGCCGTGGCGGCAAAAGCTCCTGCCGTGATCGCGGTGGCGAGGCTCAGCCGCGCGGCGACGGTGCGGAAAGTCTTCATGGCGCATTCCCCGATGGTTTTCGCTGCGTCCAAGAGCGCCCACCACGGGGCATGGCCCTCCGTCCGACGCAGGGGAAAAGCTACAGCCCCCTGCCGCTCTGTCAACATAAATTCCCAAATAATGCGAAAAGCGCATATGCGCGACATATTGGAAATGGTGTGAATTCGTGATGCTTGCCAATGCGGGTGCAATTGGCTACACGATCCGGACGGATCGGGAGGTGATCGATGACGGTACCCAGCCGGGTAATCGCCATTCTGCAGCTGTATCTCGGGGAGCGGCGGGTATGGACCGCCGAAGCCATGGGGCGGGCGCTGGACGTGTCGACGAGCACGGCGTACCGCTACGTCAAGGAGCTGTGCGCCGCGGGCTTCCTGGACCCGGTCACCGGCGCCGGCTATGCGCTCGGTCCCGCCATCATCCAGTACGACTATTTCCTGCGGACGGCGGATCCCGTGATCCAGCATGCGATCCCCGGCATGCGCAAGCTCATCACCCTGTCCGATCCCAGGGTCGACGTCATCCTGTGCCGCCGCTTCAAGGACCGCGTCCTATGCGTCCATCAGGAGAACGGCCCCGAACCGCATCCGCCCACGACCTATGCGCGCGGCGTCGCCATGCCCCTGTTCCTGGGCGCCACGTCGAAGGTGATCCTGGCCAACCTGCCGGAGCGCGGGTTGAAGCGGTTCTACCTCGACAACGAGGAGCAGATCCGCGCGTCGGGCCGCGTCCGGACCTGGAAGGAGTTCAAGGAAGAGCTCAAGAAGGTCCGGCGTACCGGATACTGCCTGACGGTCTCCGAGGTCGCCCCGGAGAGGGCGGGGCTGGCGGCGCCGATCTTCCGGGACGACCAGGTGATCGCCTCGATCAGCATCGTCACGCAGAGCCACGTCTTCGAGGAGATCAGGAAGAGCGCCGACATAATCCCGGAAATCCTGGGCGTGGCTCGCGAGATCAGCGAGAGCCTGGACGACACCGTGGCGGAGGTGGCGCGAAGCTGACCGCCGCGGCGTCGGTCCCGGCCTAATGCGCCTCGGCCCAGCTCCGGCCGATGCCGGCATCGGCCACCAGCGGGACCGAGAGGCGGGCCGCGCCTTCCATCACGGTGCGCACGACCTCGGCCGTCTCCTGGGCCTCGCCCTCGGGTACCTCGAACAGCAGCTCGTCGTGGACCTGCAGCAGCATGCGGCCGCTCAGCCCGGCCGCGGCCAGGGCCGGGGGCACGCGGACCATGGCGCGTTTGATGATGTCGGCGGCCGTGCCCTGGATCGGCGCGTTGATCGCCTGGCGCTCGGCGAAGCTGCGCCGGGCGGCGTTGCGCTCGGCGATGCCCTGGATGTTCAGGCGGCGGCCGAACAGCGTCGTCACGTAGCCGTGCTCGCGGCAGAAGCGCTTGGTGCGGTCCATGTAGTCGGCCAGCTCCGAGAAGCGCTCCAGGTACTGCTTGATGAAGGTGTTGGCCTCGCCGGCGGGGATGCCGAGCTGGCGGCCGAGCCCGAAGCCGGAGATGCCGTAGATGATGCCGAAGTTGATCGCCTTGGCCTTGCGCCGGATATCCGAGGTCATGGCGTCCAGCGGCACGCCGAACACCTGGCTGGCGGTCATCGCGTGGATGTCGATGCCGTCGCGGAACGCGTCCTGCAGCGCCGCGATCCCGGCCATCTCCGCGACCAGGCGCAGCTCGATCTGGCTGTAGTCCACCGAGAGCAGGCGGAAGCCCTCGGGAGCGACGAAGGCCCCGCGGATGCGCCGGCCCTCCTCGGTGCGGATCGGGATGTTCTGGAGGTTCGGGTCGGTCGAGCTGAGCCGGCCGGTCGCCGTTGCCGCCAGCGAGAAGGAGGTGTGGACGCGCCCCGTGCCGTCGACCTGCTCCTGCAGGGCGTCGGTGTAGGTGCCCTTGAGCTTGGACAGCTGGCGCCAGTCCAGGACCTTCTGGACCATCGGGTGCAGGTCGACGAGCTGCTCCAGGACCGAGCTGTCGGTCGAATAGGCGCCGGTCTTGCCCTTCTTGCCGCCGGGCATGCCGAGCTGCTCGAACAGCACCTCGCCGAGCTGCTTGGGCGAGCCGACGTTGAAGGTGGCGCCGGACAGGCGGTGGACCTCCGCCTCCAGCTCGGCGAGCCGTCCCGAGAAGTCGCGCGACAGGCGCGCCAGCTCGTCGCGGTCGACCAGGACCCCCGCACTCTCCATGTCGGCCACCACCGGCGCCAGCGGCCGGTCCATCCCCTCGTAGACGGTGGTCATGCGCTCGAACACGAGGCGCGGCTTCAGCACGTGCCACAGGCGCAGCGTCACGTCCGCGTCCTCGGCCGCGTAGTCGCATGCCCGGTCGAGCGGGACGCGGTCGAAGGTGACCCGCGACTTGCCGGTCCCGGTCACCTCGTCGTAGCTGATCGTCGTGTAGCCGAAATGGATCTGGGCCAGCTCGTCCATGCCGTGGCCGTGGCGGCCGGTGTCCAGAACGTAGCTGAGCAGCATGGTGTCGTCGAACGGTGCCAGCCGGATGCCGTGCTGCCCGAACACCTGCATGTCGAACTTCAGGTTGTGCCCGACCTTGAGCACGCAGGGGTCCTCCAGCAGCGGCTTCAGCCGCGCGATCGCCTCATGCAGCGCGATCTGGCGCGGCGTGGCGTCGCCGGACAGGTCGAGGCCGCCCACCGTCGCATCCGGCGCCACGTGGCCGAGCGGGACGTAGCAGGCTTCCCCCGGCTCGACCGCGAGGCTGACGCCGACGAGCTTGCAGCTTCCAGGCGAGAGGCTGTCGGTCTCGGTGTCGACCGCGACGATGCCGGCCTGGGCCGCCCGTTCGATCCAGCGCTCCAGGTCCTCCACCGTCTGCACCAGGACGCAGCGTCCCCGTCCCTCGGGCAGGTTCGGGCGCGGTGCTGCGCCGAGGCCCGCCACCTGCGCCGCCGTAGCGCCGGGCGCGTCCCCGGCCACCGCGTCCCCGGGCGCCGCTTCGCCGCTCCGCGCGGCGGCCGTGCCGTCCACCAGCCGGCCGTCCTTGCGCAGTTCCGCCTCCAGGCGCGCCACGGCCGAGCGGAAGCCCTGCTCGCGCAGGAAGGCGATCAGCTTGTCGTGGTCGGGCTCGCGAACGCGCAGGTCCCCGACCGGCACCGGCACTGGCACCTGGTCCTCCAGCCTGACGAGGCGCTTGGAGATGCGCGCCTGCTCGGCATAGGTCTGCAGGGCCTCGCGGCGCTTGGGCTGCTTGATCTCACCCGCGCGCTCCAGCAGGGCTTCCAGGCTGCCGTACTCGCCGATCAGCTGGGCCGCGGTCTTGACGCCGATCCCGGGGACGCCCGGCACGTTGTCGACGCTGTCGCCGGCCAGCGCCTGGACGTCGACGACCTTCTCCGGGGCCACCCCGAACTTCTCCATCACCTCCTCGGCGCCGATGGCCTTGTTCTTGATGGGGTCCATCATGCGCACGCCGTCGCGCACGAGCTGCATCAGGTCCTTGTCGGAGGAGACGATCGTGACCTCGCGCCCCTGCTCGCGGGCGAGGCGGGCGTACGTCGCGATCAGGTCGTCGGCCTCGAAGCCCTCCAGCTCCAGGCAGGGCAGGCAGAACGCCTCGACCGCCTCGCGGATGATCGCGAACTGGGGGCGCAGCTCTTCCGGCGGGTCGCTGCGGTTGGCCTTGTACTCGGGGTAGATGTCGTTGCGGAAGTTCGCGCGCTTGGCGTCGAAGACGACCGCCACCGCCTCGGCGCCCAGGTCGGCCAGCAGCTTCATGATCATGTTGGTGAAGCCGAGGACGGCGTTCACCGGCGTGCCGTCGGGCCGGTTCAGGACGGGCAGGGCGTGGAAGGCGCGGAAGATGAACCCCGAGCCGTCGACGAGGTAGAGCGGCCCCATGCCCCGGGCATCGTCGGCTGCGGCCTCGGCGGCGGTGGCTGCGGCGGTCGGCGCGGGGGCGGCGAGGTCGGACATGGCGGCTCTCTCGGACGGGGCGGTTCGGACTGGGGCGGTTCGGGTGGGGCAGTGCCAGAACATGGGCCAAGCCCGCGCGCGTGTCGAGTGTCCGTGCAGGCCGCGCCGATGCAGAAAGTGGATGCGGACGGGCCGGCGATGCGGTAGGGATGAGGGCTGCCGGCCCGCGCGGGACGGCGACGCGGGCGTGGCGGAATTGGCAGACGCGCCGGACTCAAAATCCGGTTCTGGTGACAGAGTGTCGGTTCGACCCCGACCGCCCGCACCAATCAACGGCCTCGGCCCCAGGGCCTCGATGCAGGCCCCCGCGTGACGCGTGTCCGGCGACGCAGGCCGTTGCGGTCTCCCGCCTTGCGGCCCGTCAGGCTGGGACGAGTTCCACCCCGACGAGAGAAGGTGGAGACTACATGAAGGAAGATCATCCAGGCCAGGCGGGCGGCTGCCGGTGCGGCCAGGTGAGGTTCGAGGTCGGCTCCAGGCCGCTTCTGACGATGGCCTGCCACTGCACGGGGTGCCAGCGCATGACCGCAAGCGCCTACTCCCTGAGCACGCTTCATCTCAGCGCCTCTTTCAAGGTGACCCAGGGCGAGCCCGTCATCGGCGGGCTGCGCGGGCCGACCCGCCACTTCTTCTGCCCGCATTGCATGAGCTGGCTCTTCACGCGTCCGGAAGGCTTGGACGATTACGTCAACGTGCGTTCGACGATGCTGGACGATGCCCGGTCCTTCCGGCCCTTCATCGAAACCTATACCAGCGAGGCGCTGCCCTGGGCGCGGACGCCGGCCGTCCACAGCTTCGAGAAGTTCCCGCCGCCGGAGCTCTTCCCCGCCCTGGGCGCGGAGTTCGCCGAGAAGGTCGACCAAGGCTTCTGATCCGCCGCGTTCTGAGGTCCGGGCCGGCCGGGCGGCCGGCCCGCGCACTTGAACCGGCGTCGCGTCCACACTAGGTTTTGACCCGTCACCAATCCAGGCAGGATGTTTTCAGAAATGGATCACGCCCCCGAAACGACGGCACTTCGCTTCGCTTCTCGGGGGATCGTACTCCATGCCTGCCTCTATTTCGATTTCCGGCCTTTCATGGTCGACGCCTGACGGCCATAGGCTTTTCTCGGACCTCGACTTCTCGTTCGGCGCCGAGCGCGCGGGGCTCGTCGGCCGGAACGGCGTCGGGAAAACGACCCTTCTCAAGCTGATTGCCGGCGAGCTCGCCCCCGGGACGGGAAGCGTGTCCGTCACCGGCAGGCTGGGCGTCCTTCGCCAGACCGTGCAGGTGGGGCCGGACGAGACGGTCGCCGACCTGTTCGGCGTCTCGGACGCCCTGGCCGTCCTGCGCCGGGCCGAGGCGGGCGAAGCCTCCGCGGAGGAGCTTGCGGCCGCCGATTGGACCCTGGAGGCGCGCATCGCGGCGGCCCTCGGGCGCGTCGGCCTGGACGCCGGGCAGGACGCCCGGCTGGCCATGCTGTCCGGCGGGCAGCGCACGCGGGCCGGCCTCGCGGCCCTCGTCTTCCGCGAACCCGACCTCCTCCTCCTGGACGAGCCGAGCAACGACCTCGACCGCGAGGGCCGCCGGGCATTGATCGACCTGCTGGCCGGCTGGCGGGCCGGCGCGGTCGTCGTCAGCCACGACCGGGAACTGCTGGACACGATGGACGCCATCGTGGAACTGACCTCGCTGGGCGCGCGGCGCTACGGCGGCAACTGGAGCCACTACCGCGAACGCAAGGCGATCGAGCTCGCCGCCGCCCGGCACGACCTGGCGGATGCCGAGAAGCGCGTCGCCGATGCCGCCCGCAGCGCACAGGCGACGGCCGAGCGGCAGGCGCGCAGGGACCGGGCGGGGCGGAAGAAGGCCGCCAAGGGGGACATGCCCCGGATACTGATCGGCATGCTCGAGGACAGGAGCGAGGGCACGAGCGGCGGGAACGCCCGTCTGGCCGAACGCCGGCGCGCGCAGGCCGCCGAAGCCGCGGCCGGCGCGCGTGAACGGATCGAAATCCTCCAGCCGCTGACCGTCCACGTCCCGTCGACCGGGCTTGCGCCGACCAGGACCGTCCTGAAGCTGGACGGCGTGACCGCCGGATACGAACCCGGCATGCCCGTCATCCGCGACCTGTCCCTTACCGTGGTCGGGCCCGAGCGTCTCGCCGTCGCCGGCCCCAACGGGTCCGGCAAGACGACGCTGCTCGCCGTCGTCGCGGGCAGGCTCCGGCCCTGGAGGGGCACGGCCCGGACCATGGTCGGACATGCGATGCTCGACCAGCGGGTGAGCCTGCTCGACCCGACGGTCTCGATCCGGGACAACTTCCGGCGGCTCAACCCCGAGGCCGACGAGAACGCGTGCCGGGCGGCGCTCGCCCGCTTCATGTTCCGTGCCGACGTGGCTCTAAAGGCCGTTTCGACGCTCAGCGGAGGGCAGGTGCTGCGCGCGGGGCTCGCTTGCGTGCTCGGCGGGTCGGCACCGCCGCCTCTCCTGATCCTGGACGAGCCGACGAACCATCTGGACGTCGATTCCATCGAGGCGGTCGAGGCCGGCCTGCGTGCCTATGACGGCGCCCTCCTGATCGTCAGCCACGACGAGGCGTTCCTCGGCAATGTCGGGATCTCGCGGACGCTCGACCTTCAGGCGCCAGGGCGGCGCGGGGAAGGGGAATGACGTCGCGTTCGGCGTCGACCTGTACGGTTCCGCCTTGCTTTCCGCGCTGCCGATCCGTCCATGATACCCGGGAGCGATCGTGGCGCGAGCCGAACCGGATGGGAGCGGGCGGGATGAGGGGCGTATTCTTCTCCGTGGTCGAGGCGATCGGGGCGACGCCGCTGGTGCGGCTGGACCGCCTGACGCGCGCTCGCGGCCTGGACGGCACCATCCTGGCCAAGCTCGACTATCTCAGTCCGGGTTTCTCCAAGAAGGACCGGGCGGCGCGGGGCATCATCGAGGAGGCGGAGCGGGACGGCTCCCTGCGCCCCGGCCAGACCGTGGTCGAGCTGACGTCCGGCAACATGGGGACGGGCCTCGCGATCGTCTGCGCCGTGAAGGGCCATCCCTTCGTCGCCGTAATGTCGAAAGGCAACTCGGAAGAGCGCGCGCGCATGATGCGTGCGCTCGGCGCCGAGGTCGTGCTCGTCGACCAGCTGCCCGGCTCGGTGCCGGGCCAGGTCTCGGGCGGCGACCTGGAACTCGTCGAGCAGGCCGCCCGGAGGCTGACCGAGGAGCGGGGGGCGTTCCGGGCCGACCAGTTCCACCGCGACGGCAACCGGCTCGCGCATCAGCGCACCACCGGGCCGGAGCTGTGGGAGCAGAGCGAGGGCGGGATCGACGCGTTCGCGGATTTCCTCGGCACGGGCGGCACCTATGCGGGCGTCACGACGGCGCTGAAGGAGCGCAACCCCGCGATACGGTGCTACGCGGTCGAGCCGGCGGGCGCCGCGGCGGCGGCGGGCGAGCCGGTGACGCAGCCGAACCATCCGATCCAGGGCGGCGGCTACGCCATGGGCGACCTCGCGTTCATGCGCGGCGTACCGGTCGACGGCTACCTCCAGGTGACGGGCGACGAGGCGCGGCGGACGGCCCGGGCGCTGGCGGCCCAGGAGGGCATCTTCGGCGGCTTCTCGGCCGGCGCCAACGTCGCCGCCGCGTGCCGGCTCCTCGCCGGGCCGGAGCGGGGCCGGACGGTCGCGGTCGTGATCTGCGACTCCGGGCTCAAATACCTGTCGACCGACCTCTGGTCGCAGGAGGAGTAGCGACGCCGTCCTTCTGGAGCCGGTCGAGGTGCAGGCGGATATGGGCCGCCTCGGCGGCGGTGTTGGCGAGCGCGATGGCCTGGTCGAAGGCGACCCGCGCTTCCTCCCCGCGGCCGAGCTGCAGCAGCAGGGCACCCCTCACCCCGAAGAAGTGGAAATAGCCCGACAGCCGCGGGGCCAGCGGCTCGATCATGTCGAGGGCCGCCGCCGGGCCGCGCGTCTTGGCGACGGCGACCGCCCGGTTCAGCGTGACGACGGGCGAGGGCTGCATGCGCTCCAGCATCGCGTAGAGCCGGTCGATCTGGGCCCAGTCCGTGTGCTCGGCCCGTGCGGCGCGGGCGTGCAGGCCGGCGATCGCCGCCTGGACCTGGTAGGGGCCGGGGCGGGCATGGCGCATCGCCTTGTCGATCAGCGCCAGCCCCTCGGCGATGAGCCTGCCGTCCCACAGGCCCCGGTCCTGGTCCTCCAGGAGCACGATCTCCCCGTTCGCGTCCAGCCGCGCGGGCGTGCGCGCGTGCTGCAGGAGCAGCAATGCCGTCAGCCCCATGACCTCGGGCTCGCCGCGGAAAAGCCGCAGCAGCAGCCGGGCAAGCCGGATCGCCTCGTCGCACAGCGGCCGCCGCCGCGCCGCCGCCTCGCCGGAGGCCGAATATCCCTCGTTGAAGACCAGGTAGATCATCGCCGCGACGGCGGCGAGGCGCTCCGCGCGCTCGGGCGCGCCCGGCGTCTCGAACGCGACCCCGGCCTTGGCGATGCGGTTCTTGGCCCGGGTGATGCGCTGCTCCATCGCGCTTTCCCCGACCAGGAAGGCGCGCGCGATCTGCGCCACCGACAGCCCACTGACGATGCGCAGCGCGAGCGCGACCTGATGGGCCGCCGGCAGGTCGGGGTGGCAGCAGATGAACAGCAGGCGCAGGATGTCGTCGCGGTAGTCCGCGTCGTCGAGCCGCTCGGCGATCGCGGTCTCGGCGTCGTCGAGGTCGGAGACGAGCTCGTCGTCTTCGGGCAGCGGCTCCTGCCTGCCGCGGCGGCGGATGTGGTCGATCGCCACGTTCCGCCCGACGAAGATGAGCCAGGCCGCCGGGTCCCGCGGCGGGCCGTTGCGCGGCCAGGCCTTCAGCGCACGCAGGCACGCCTCCTGGAACGCCTCCTCGGCCGTGTCGAGGTCGCGGAAATGGCGCAGGAGCGCGCCGACCGCCTGCGGGCGCGCCGCCGACAGCGCCGCATCGATCCAGGCGGCGTCGCTCACGTCGGCAGGTTCCCCGGCCGGAGCAGGAGCAGCGGCCGGATCTCGTACGCGCCCTGGCTCGGGTTCGCCTGCGCCAGGGCGCGCGCGATCCCGATCGCCTCGTCGAGCCCGTCGCAGTCCACGACGTAGAAGCCGAGGAGCTGCTCCTTGGTCTCGGCGAACGGACCGTCGATCACCAGCGGCTCGTCCCGCTTCCTGAGCGTGGTCGCCGCGGTCGTCGGCATCAGGCGGGCGACCGGCCCGAGCTTGCTCCGCTCGGCGAGCCCGCGCTGGACGGCCGCGAGGCGGTCCATCACCGCGTCCTCCTCCTCCTTCGACCAGGCGCCGACGGCCGCTTCGGAGTCGTAGCAGAGGATGGCGTAGAGCATGTGACGGTCCCTCGTTCCTTATCTCTCGAACGAGTATGCCGGCCGCCGGCGCGGCGTCGAGAACAAACTCCTCAGGCGCTGGCGGCGGGCCGCGCGTCCGGCGAGGCCGGGGCCTTCGTCCAGGCGCCGGCCCCCGTCCACACCGCGTGCCCGTCGAAGCCGAGCCCGGCCAGGAATGCCGACAGGCTGCCGATTCGCCCCGGATCGGCCGTGAACAGCATGCGGTCGCCGCCCGGCGCCGCCGGCCGGGCGGGCAGTGCGGCGAGCACGTTCGCGAGCCGCCGCGCCACCGCGGGCGCGGGATCGATCCAATGAACCTCGCGCGGGGCGGCATCGCGGAACACGTCGAGCAGCAGCGGGTAATGCGTGCATCCCAGCGCCACCGCGTCCACCGGGGCGCCCTCGTCTTCGAACAGCGGGGCCAGGATCCCGCGGACAAGCTCGCGGCTCACGGGGCGGTCGCGCATGCGGTCCTCGGCGAGCGGCGCCAGCAGTGGCGAGCCGACGCGCACCACCCGGCAATCGCCCGCGAAGGTGCGGATCAGGTCGTCGACATAGCTGCGCCGCGCCGTGCCCGCGGTGGCGAGCAGCCCGATGACGCGGGTGCGCGACAGCGCCGCGGCCGGCTTGATCGGCGGCACGACCCCGACCACCGGCACGTCGAGCCGGGCGCGCAGGTCGTCGAGGACGACCGTGCTCGCGGTGTTGCAGGCCACCACGAGCGCGTCGCCCCCGTGGGCCGCGAGCACGCCGGTCGCGACGTCGCGGATCCGGCGGACGAGGTCGGCCTCCTCGATCCCGCCATAGGGGAAGGCTTCGTTGTCCGCGACGTAGGTCACCGCGAGGCCGGGCAGCGCCTCGCGGATCGCGCGCACGACCGTGAGGCCGCCGACGCCGGAATCGACGACGACGATCCGGCCCGCCGGACCGGCGGGCCAGGGGAGGGGGGCTGTCGGCTGTTCGTGCTGCATGGCGCCGCGGGTTCCCGGCTGATGGGACGGAGGAACAGTCTGCCGCCGCAACGGTCAACGAATCGTGAGCGGCGCCCCGTCGGCGAACCAGCCTTTCTCGGTCCACTGACGGCGCGCTTCCGGCCAGTCCCGGAAGATGTCCTTCGGCGCGCCGTGGTCGCCGGTCGGGCAGGCATGGGTGACGAGCATGCCTTCGACCCAGGCATGGTACAGGAAGCCCGGCGGCTCCGCGACCGTGTAGGGCACGCCGGCCTCGGCCATGTCCAGGTGCATCTGGTAGGAGGTCGAGGGCGAGACGCTGACCGTGGCGCCGTTCCAGGACGCGTGCGCGGTGCGGTGCAGGTGCCCGCACACGATGCGCGCCACCGGCGGATGCCGCGCCAGCGTCTGGGCGAGGGCGTCGGCCCCCTTCAGACGTATCCGGTCCATGAACCACATGCCGCTCGGGATCGGGGGGTGGTGCATCGCGAGCAGCACCGGCCGTCCCGAAGCCTCGGCCAGGCGCGCGTCCAGCCAGGCGAGCCGATCCTCGGACAGGGCGCCGTCCGGCCGGCCGGGCAGCGTCGTGTCCAGGGCGACGACGCGCAGCGGCCCGGCGTCGAAGGCGTACTGGACCGGGCCCGATCCGCCGAGATAGCCGTGGTCGGGGAAGACGGCGCGCAGCGCCTCGGCCCGGTCGTGGTTGCCGGCCATGACCCGGTAGGGAACCTCCAGCCGGTCCGCGATCGCGCGGAAGGTCCGGTACGCGGCCTCGCTGCCGTCGTCGACGAGGTCGCCGGTGAACAGCACCAGGTCCGGGCGCAGGGCCGCGCGGTTGACGAAGTCGACCGCCGCCGCGAGGTCGGCATTGGTGTCGCCGTGCTCGGACGGCGGCGTGCCCGCCGCCTGGACATGCGGGTCCGTCAGTTGGGCGATGATCATCGGCGCTCCCGTCACTCCGCGGCTGCGGGGCGCTCGCCAGCCAGCCCGCCGGCCGCCCCGCCGGGCACGGTAGCGCCTTCGGCGACATGGGGAAAGAAGCGCGCGTCGGCCGGGCTCGCCGGGCGGAGCTGGTCGAACCATGTCGCCTCGGGGTCGAAGGCGGCATGGAACGGGCGGTTCACCCAGTCCGGGTCGCGCGCCTGGAGGAAGCGGAGCGCGAACCGCTGCTCGCCGCCGATCTCGACCGTGCCGTCGACGACGACCTTTCCGGGCAGCGTGCTCATGGACGGGCCGCGCACCGTGCGCGCGAGGCCCGAGACCCCGCGGTAGGCCTCGGCGAAGATCCGCGCGGCACGGGCGAGCGGCACCTCGAAATACCGCCGCGGCCCCGTGTCGCGCTCGACGAACATGTAGTAGGGGATCATGCCGAGCCGGGTCGCGAGGCGCCACAGCTCCGCCCAGGCGGCCGGGTCGTCGTTGATCCGCCGCAGCAGGGGCGCCTGGACGCGCAAGGTCGCCCCGGTGGCGCGGATGCGCGCGATCGCCGCCCGCACGACCGGGGTCGACAGCTCGACCGGATGGTTCACATGCGCCATCACCGCCACGTGCCGGCCCGACAGCGTGATCCGCTCGAACAGGCGCAGGAGGTCGTCGGCGTCCGGGTCGGTCACGAACCGGTGCGGCCAGTAGGTCAGCGCCTTGGTGCCGAAACGGATCGTCGAGACGTGGTCGAGCGCCGGGTCGAGCAGGGGTTCGACATGCCGTGCCAGCACCGCGGCCTTCATCACCATCGGGTCGCCGCCCGTGACCAGGACGTCGGTGAGCTCGGGGGTGCGGCGCAGGAAGGCGACGAGGTCGTCCGAGCCCTGCGCTTGGATGCGCAGGTCCGGGTCGCCGACGAATTGCGGCCAGCGGAAGCAGAAGGTGCAATAGGCGTGGCACACCTGCCCCGCGGCCGGGAAATACAGGACCGTCTCACGGTACTTGCGCTGCAGCCCCTGCAGCGCGCGTCCGTCGATCTCGGGCACGTTGTGGCTGAGCTGGCCGGCCGGATGCGGGTTCAGGCCCGCACGGATGCGCTCGGCCGTCGGGCGGACTCCGTCGCCCCGCGCCAGGGCCGCCGCCATTTCCGCGTATTCGGCCGGGGCGAGCATCTCGCCCAGCGGGAAGACCAGCCGGAACATCGGGTCGTCGGGCACGGCCGCCCAGTCGATCAGCTCTTCGAGGACATAGGCGTTGACGCGGAACGGAAGCACTTGGCCGACGACGCGGATGCCGTCGCGCAGGTCCCCGGGAATGCGCTCCCAGAACGGGCTGCGCTCGATCGTGGACAGGGTGATCGGCTGGTACCGGCGCTCGGTCATGAGGATTCATCCCATGGTATTCTGTAATTCTGGAGAAATCTGCGGACATTCCGAATGAATACGAGTGTATTCGTCATGAAGATCTGACAATAGGCCCGCCAAACCGTTAGCCGAACAGCCATCTTTCAGTAACATAACTGTAATTATCGGTTTGACAACGTAGTATATGCCGTGCGAAATCGGACTCAGTGTTCGAATTCGAGTTCGAACCTCCCGCTCACCCTCGGAGAGGCGCAGGCATGGCAACGACGGCCAAGATCACGTTGACGGCGGAGCAGCGCGCGTCGCTGGCCCGCGACCTGCGCATCGGAGTGGACGCCGTTCCGAACGAGCTTGCGGTCGTGGCGATCTCGCCGGAGGCGGGCGCCAGCCTCGGGCTGCCGAACGAGAGCGCGCCGCGCTTCTCCCCCGCGCTGATCATCACGTGACCGGAACGGAGGCCGACTGACATGCCCGTGACGGAACTCGGCGCTTCCGGTCCCCTGTCTCCCACGCTCGCCCGCGCGGTGGCCCAGCTCCGCGCGGGGCGGCCGGTCATCCTGTGCGACGCCGGCTCGCGCGAGGACGAGGGCGACCTCGCCTTCGCCGCCGGCACCTGCACGCCCGAGCTGGTGAACTTCACCTTGAGCAATGCGCGCGGCGTGCTCTGCATATCGATGCCGCCGGCGACCGCGGCGCGCATCGGCGTCCAGCGGCTGGCCGCGAACGGCGGCGACCCGATGGGCACGCCGTTCGGCTATCCCGTCTCGGTGGTCGGCCACGGCTCGGGCGTGTCCGCGGCGTCGCGCTGCGCGACGATCCGGGCCGTCGCCGACGAGGCGAGCCGGCCGGAGGACTTCGCCAAACCCGGCCACATCGCGACGCTGATCGCGCATCCCGGCGGCGTGCGGGCGCGCGACGGCCACACGGAAGCGATCCTCGACCTGCTGCGGATCGCCGGGATCCCCGGTCCCGGCGTCCTGTGCGAGATCCTGGCGCCGAGCGGCGAGATCGCCGGGCGCGCCGAACTCGCGAAGCTGAGCGAGGAGCACGGGCTGCCCATCCTCGACATCGCCGAGGTCGTGGCCCATCTGGCGCTCGCCGACGCGGAGGCGACGTGACGCCGCTGCGCCATCTCGGACGGCCGCCGCTGCGGCTCGACGGCGGCGCGGACGGACGGTGGCGGCTGGAAGGGGGGGGCACGCTCCTTAACGCGAGCGGCGGGCCGCTGGTCCAGACGCTGGCGCAGCCACCGCAGCCGCCGGACGACCTCTACGACGTCGTGACCCCCTCCGGCGGGGTCGAGACGCCCGTCCGGGCCCGGCTGGAACGCGAGCTGCTGGCCCGCGCGGGCATCGAGGCCGGCGGCGTGCTGTGGGCGTCGAGCGGCTCGGACGCGATGGAGATCGCGCTCTGGTTCGCGGACTGGCACGCGCATGCGCGCCACGGCCGGGCGGCGGCCACCTATCTGGTGCGCCGCGGCGGCTATCACGGCAACTCCTTCCTGACGCGCTTCCTGTCGACGCGCGGCGGCACCGAGCCGGAACGCACGCTCGACGGCCGGCGGCTCGTGATCCTGGACGAGCATGCGGACGGCGCGTCCCTCCCCGCGGCCTACGTCCCCGCGGACCCGGGCCCGGACCCGGACGGGGGCGGCGGGCGCCTGCTCGCGGCGCTGGCCCGCGCCGAGGCGCAGGGCGCGATCGTGCCGCCCGCGGTCCTGGTCGTCGAGGGCGTGCCGACCACCGGCCACGTCCTCTGGCCGGGGGCCGGCGACCTCGCGCGCACGGTCGCCTGGTGCCGGGAGCGGGGCATCCTCGTCGTCCTGGACGAGATCGCCAGCGGCTGCTTCCGGCACGGGGGGCTGACGGCGCTCGGTCCCGGCGCAGGCGCAGGCGCCCGGCCGGACGTGGTCACCCTGTCCAAGGGGCTGACCTCCGGCGCCTATCCGCTGAGCTGCGCGCTGCTGGCGCCCGAGCATGCCGAGGCGCTGAGATCGGCGAACCAGCGGCCGCTCACCTTCACCTACGGCCTGACCGACGCCGCCGCCTGGTTCACCCTCGACTGCCTCTCGCGCTACGACGCGCTGGCCGGAAGCGGCGCCTTCTCCCGGCGCGCGGCCGCGATCCGGTCGCTGCTGGAGGGGCGGCGCAGTAATGCCAGCACCGCCGGCGTCGCCGCGACCGCGACGACGATCCGGGTCGACCTGCCGGCGGCGCTGGCCGAACCGGCCATCGCGGCGCTGCGCGGGCGCGGGCTGTGGGCCTATCTCGGCAGCACGGCCTTTCCGCTGCGCGAGGGGGCGGCGGCGCGCGCCTTCCTGCATCTGTGCCCCCCGCTCGACCTGGAGCCGGCCGAGGCCGAGGCCGCCCTCGCGGCCGGCCTTGGCGCTGTCGACGCCGTCCTGGCCGAGGCGTGACCTCCCGCATCCCCGAAACGGACATCACCGACATGACCAAGCAGCCCGACTACGAGAACCAGCCCAAATACTACGTCTTCCAGCTCGTCCGGCATTCGCCGGCCTTCTTCGCCCAGACGCCGGAGGAGGAGGCTCGCAGTCAGGCGGAGATCAACGATTTCTTCCATTCCTGGTATCCGCGGGTCCGCCAGATGATCGGCGCGCATTCCATGAACATGGCCGGCGACTGGGACTGGATGGGCGTGTTCGGGGTCGAAGAGCTCTCGGACTGGGAGGCGTTCCGCGAGGAATACCGCCGCCGCTTCCCGGGCCGGACGGAGAAGAACCTGTCGCTGCCCGGCGTCTCGCACGCGGAGTTCGTCCGCGCCACTGCGTCCGTCTCGCATTACCAGGCCCTGCGCGCCCTCGGCTCCTTCCCGGGCGGCGCCGAGACCGCGCCGGACGAGGGCTGACCCGCCAGGATGGGATCACCCTCGCCGATGCACCGCCCCGAAGCGCGCCCCGAACTCCCCGACCTCGACGCCGCAGCGCTGGTCCATGTCGCGCGCGCGGCCGCGGGCGCCGAGCCGCAGGCCGCCTGGATCTCCGGTTCCCACGCCCAGGGCATCGCCCATGCGCGCTCCGACGTCGACCTCTACGTGCTGGTGGACGGCGGGGGCGGCGGCATCGTCAGGACGCGCGAAGGGGCGCAAACGGTCGAATGCGACCTGTGGGCGGCGGCGGCGGTGGACGCGGTGCTCGACCGGCTGGCCGCGGTCGACCCGTCCGGGGCGTCGCCGGACGACCTCGCGGCGTTCGGCTACGACCGCCTGGGCCTGCTGCACGGGTTGCGCATCGGTATCCCCGTGCTCGGCGCCGACGCGTTCGAGGCGTTGCGGCGGCGGTGCCTGGCCGACCGCGTGGCCGCCCTGATCGAACGGCGCAACAGCGACCGCATCGCCGTCCTGCTCGACGACGCCGCCGGCATGCAGGAGGCGGGCAACCTGCTGGGCGCCTGCCTGCGCGCGCGCGACGCGGTGGGCATAGCGGTCGACCTGCTGCTCAACCGCACCGGCCGCGTCTACATCAACCCCAAGAGCCGCTCGGGCCTGATCGCCGGCATCGGGCTCGACGACGGTCCCGTGGCGGCGATGGTCGCGGCCTATCTGGCGATCGAATCCCGGCTGCCGGAGGCGGCGGACGGGCGCGCCGCCTATCTGGAGCGCTGCCGGGCGCTGGTCGGCTCCCTGCTCGGCGCGGGAGGTGCGCAGTGACCGGACCGGTGACCGGCCCCGCTCCCGCGGCCCGCGGCCCACAGCCCGGAGAACGGCCGGTGGTGCTGACCTTCGGCACCTTCGACCTGTTCCATATCGGCCATCTCCGCATCATCGAGCGGGCGGCGTCGCTCGGCCGCCTCGTGGTCGGCGTCTCGTCCGACGAGCTGAACCGCCGCAAGAAGGGCCGCTACCCGATCTACTCCCAGGACGAGCGCATGGCCATCGTCGCCTCCCTCGCCTGCGTCGAAGGGGTGTTCCTTGAGGAGGCGCTGGAGCGCAAGCGGGAGTATCTGCTGCGCCATGGGGCCGACATGCTCGTGATGGGCGACGACTGGCAGGGCCGTTTCGACGAGTTCTCCGACATCTGCCGGGTGCTCTACCTGCCGCGCACGCCCGACGTGTCGACGACGAGCCTGATCGAGACGATACGCGCGCTGTCCCATCGCCCCTGATCCGTATTTCTGACCTGTATCCCGCCATGGCCCGCCCCTGGTTCCTCGAACGCCCGATCGCCCATCGCGGGCTCCACAACGTCTACGAGGGCGTGATCGAGCACTCGCGCGAATCGATCCTGCGCGCGCTGCGCGCCGACCTGCCGATCGAGGTCGACCTCGTCTCCTCGGCCGACCAGGTCAACTTCGTGATCCACGACTTCGTCCTCGACCACCTCACCGACGGCAAGGGCGATATCCGCGCGCTGGACGCGGCGACGGTGCGGGCCTGCCGGCTCAACTTCACCGAGGACGAGCGGATCATGACCCTGGACGAGTTGCTCGAGCTGGTCGACGGCCGGGTCCCGCTGATGGTCGAGATCAAGAGCCGCCTCGTGCGGATCATCCCCTCGGTCCAGGAGGCGTGCCGCCGGCTGGACCGCTACGACGGCATCTTCTCGGTCCAGTCCTTCAACCCCGTCGTGATGGAGTGGGTGGCCGAGCACTACCCCCACTTCACCAAGGGGCTGCTGACCTACGACACCGACATGCTGGAAGGGCGCAACCACTACATCCTGGCGCTGCTGCGCAACCGCATGCGGCCGGACTTCGTCGCCCATCACCTGCGCGCCCAGAACTCCTGGACGTTCCAGTGGATGCTCGAGCAGGACGTCCCGCGGCTCGCCTTCACGGTGCGCAACCACGCCGAATGGGACGAGGCCCGCGCCTTCGCCGACAACATGTTCTTCGAGTACGTGGAGCCGGACCGCGCCGACTGGCGGGTGCCGGCGCGCATACCCTGGCGCGCGGACGCGGGGGAGGGCACGGACCGGCGCGACCTGCACAACCCGCCGGCCCGACCTGACCGCCAGCTCAACGAGACCGACCCGTGGTGGAGGTTCTGATGACGCGGCCCGGTCGCGGCAGGCTGGTCGCGGTGTGCGGCATCGACGGCGCCGGCAAGTCGTCGCTGGTCGCGCGCGTCGCGGCCCGGCTCGGCCCGCCCGTCCTGGCCGTCCGCAAGGACGTGCGCGACGCGGTCGAGCTGTTCCAGCGCCACGCCCGGCCCGATCCCGGCGACCCGGAGCGCTGGAGCGGCGGCCCCTTCGCGCATTGCGTCGCCGCCGCCTCCGCCCTCGACTTCCTGCGCCACTACGAGCAGGCGATAGCCCCGGCGTTCGCCGCCGGCCGCCTCGTGATCGCCGACCGCTACGCGCCGTGCTACCGGGCCTATCTCCGGGCGACCGGCGCGCCCCTGGACGATGCCGCCCCCTTCGCGGGGCTGCCGGTACCCGACCTCGCGGTGCTGGTCGACGTCCCGGTCGAGGTGGCGGTCGCCCGCCACTGGCAGCGCGGCGGGCCGAGCGCCGACGAGACGCCGGCGGTGCTGACGGCGGTGCGCGCGGCCTATCGCGCGCTCGCCGCCGAGGAGCCGGAACGCTGGCGTATCCTCGACAATACCGGCGGCTTCGACGAGGCCTGCGACATGCTGCGATCCTGGATCGAGCCGTTCCTGGACGGCGGGGAGGCACGCCCATGACCCGTCTCGACGCCCTGTTCGTGCTGCGCGGGCGCCCCGGCCTCGGCCATGTGACGCCGGGCCTCGCGATCGCCCGCGCGCTTGCCGCGCGCGGAGTGCGCGTCGGCCTCGCCAGCTACGACAACGGCTGGCGCCTGCTCGAGGGGGCCGAGCTGCCGCCCGGCATCGCGGCGCGCTACGAGATGCCGGTGCGCCCGGGCTACGAGGACTGGCCCGGCCTCGACCTCTACGACCACGGCGTGCGTCACGTCGCTCCGATCCTGCAGGAAAGCGGCGCGCGCCTGCTCGTGCTCGGGGGCGAGTACGTGATGGCGCCCATCGGCCCGACGCTGGGCGTCGCGACGGCCATGATCTTCAATCCCGAGATCATGGACGACCAGCCGCGCAACCGCGTGCCGAGCGGGCTGTTCTGCCGGCTGTTCGCGGAGTGCGACTTCCTGGTCCCGATGGAGCCGCCGGGACCGGCCGCGACCCAGATCGCGCCGTTCAAGCCGCTGCGCGACCGGCTGACCCCGGCCGGGCCGTTCTGCCTGCGCGGCGGGGGCGGCGGTCCCGAGGGCCGGCTGTTCGTGGTCGCGAACGGCGGCGGCGTCTCCTTCCCGGCGCGCACCGCGTCCTACAGCAGCAGCGGGGCCGCCCCCGGCCGCTGGCTCGACCAGACCCGGAACATGACGCGCAGGGCGGTGGAGGAACTGCACGCCCGGCTCGCTCCCGGCGACGGGCTGCGGGTGTTCTCGGCCCTGGCGGAGGCCGACAACGCCGTCCTCGCGGCGCGCTTCGCCGGCCCGGGGGTCGAGATCGGCCCGCCGTCGCTGGGGTACTACGACGCGCTCGACGCGGCCGACGTCGTCGTCTCGCGCGCCGGCAGCGGCTTCATCGCCGATGCGCGGCGCTGCCGGGCCAAGGTCGTGCTGTGGGTCCTGGAAGGCCATGACGAGCAGCTCCGCAATGCCGCCGCCCTCGCCGGGCGGCGCCCCGCGACCTGGCTCGCCCGGACCGAGGAGGAACTGGCCCAGGCGGTGGCCGAGGCCGTGGCCGCCCCCGACCAGAGGCCTGCGGCCGAACCCCTGGCGGAGAACGCGGCCCGGCTCGCGGCCTACTGGCTGGAGCGCATCCCGGACCTGGCGGGGGGCAAGTGATGGCCGGGACGCACCTGGTGTCGATCGTCGGCCTGTCCTCCCTGCTCGGCACCGCGGTCGCCGACGCGCTGCTGGCCGAGCCGTCGGTGCGCGTGCTCGGGACCTGCCGGACCGGGGCCGGCCGGGTCGAGGACCTGCGCGCGCGCCACGGCGGCCGCCTCGATCTGCGCACCGTCGACGTGCTGGAGGCGGGGGAGCGCGACCGGCTGCTGGACGAGATCGCCGCGGCCGCGCCCGAAGGCGACCTGACCTTGCTCTATTGCTGCGGCAAATGGGTGTGCGGACCCATCGCCGACCTGGACCCGGCCACGATGCGCGAGGCCCTGGAGATCGGGCTGGCAGCACCCATGGCGCTCGTCTCGGGGCTGGTGCGGCGGCGGCGCGCCGCACTTCCGGGCCTGCGCATCGTGATCGTGACCGGGCTCGGCGGCGAGAAGGCCGGGGTCGCCTACAACGCGGTGTTCGGCGCGGTGACCGGTGCCGTCTACAACTTCGTGCGCGGCGTCGCGATGGAGCTGGCCGGCACCGGCGCCGTCTGCATGGCGGTGGCGCCCGGCCTGTTCGACAAGGGCCAGCCTTATATCCACGAGCTGTGCGCCGGGCTCGTGACCGGCCGGCCGACGCCGGTCGGCGAGGTGGCGGGCTGGGTCGCCGACCAGATCCTGCGCGGGCCGCCGGCGCTGAACGGCGCCGTCGTCGAGATCGGCGGCGGCCTCTTCAACTACCAGGACGCCGCGCGCATCCTCGCGGGCGGCAGGGGAGGCGGGCCATGACCGCACGCCGGCCGAAGCTGGTGGCGCTGTGCGGCGTCGACGGCGTCGGCAAGACCACGCTGCTGCGCGCGCTCGAAGGCGCGCTGCCCGCCGGCAGCACCCGCATCGTCGGCCGCGGCCCGGCCCCGTGCGAGAGGCTGGTCGAGCGCCGCTTCCCGCGCCGCTTCGGCGATCATCGCGACTGGATCGCGGGCGATTTCGCGCGCGCGGTCGCCGTCGCCTGCGCCTTCGACTACGTCGCCTTCCACGAGACCACGGTCGCGCCCCTGCTGGCCGGGGCCGGGGCCGGGGCCGGGGCCGGGGCCGGGGATGGGGCCGGGGATGGGGATGGGGACGGGCCAGACCTGGTCGTGACCGACCGCCACGCCGCCTGCTTCCTCGCCTACGCCCTGTGCGCGGACGAGCCGGACGCGCTGGCGCTGGAACTGCTGCGCGGCGTGCCGGAACCCGACCTCGTCCTCCACGTGACGGTGCCCGAGACGGTCAACCGCGCCCGCTCGGC